>NZ_AZGM01000139.1 GCF_001435935.1 Limosilactobacillus panis DSM 6035 | reverse complement strand
CCAAATTACTGTCACGGCGATGACTTACCTTCTTTTAGCCTGGCAAGAGCGGCTTAATAAAGACGACCGGACACTTGGTGACTTATTCTATCTGATGAATGATAGCTTGCCAGAAGTTAAATTTATTGAGGCATTGGTCTACCTATTGAAGACATTACAGTCACAGGAAGTAGACTTCATCGATCAAACAATTAATCAATTCATGGCTTATTTACCGCATAATGTTCAAACCATTCTTCAAGCAGCCGTTTGAAACTAATTTTATTAAAGAAAAGCCAGAGTTGGTATGGGCTTTAGCCCTTTTGAGTGCTTTCAAGTTTTAG
>NZ_AZGM01000019.1 GCF_001435935.1 Limosilactobacillus panis DSM 6035 | reverse complement strand
AAAAAAAAAAAAAAAAAAAAAAAAAAAAAAAGCGTCCCAAGTAGCGATCCCCCTACTGTCATGTTTTAAGTTTGTATATTCAATCATTTTTCTCCGTCCTTTATTTCATCTTGGCTAAACCGTGTTAATAATCATAATTTTGGCTAAACTGTGTTAATAACTGGCCAAACTGTGTTAATAACTTGGCTAAACTGTGTTAATACTTTGGCCAAACTGTGTTAATAACTGGCTAAACTGTGTTAATAACATCTGAAACTCCTTGTCCCCCAAGGGCTCCAGCAACCGTAAAAGAGTATATAAAAGAGTATATAAAAGAGTATATAAAATTGTCGCTCAATCTTGTAAAAATTTTTGCTTTAAGACGGCAACATCTACTCCTTTTTTTACTAGCTCTTTCTCCAAATTAGGCATAACACGACCTGACTTTAACATCTGAACATACAAGTCTTTAATATCATTCGCTGAAGGCCTGTCTAGTGGAGCAACTTGCTCCGCTTTTAATCGTCGATAGACAGGTTCTTCTGTCACATGAGCGGTAATATCTTTTCGTGCATAAGCAGGTTCCTTAATCCAGGTTGCCTTAAACGCAATAATCGCAGCGCCACGCCCGCGCTTAGGAACAGGGCCAGTAGGATTCTTGAGTTGTGCCCGACGAATAGGTATCAACCTGAACCCAGGGATAACGAGTGGCAATTCGCTGTTAATCACACTCACAACACGCTCCATAATATGCTGTGGCGCATAACTGCGGGGTATATCTAATAAGTAACGGAATTCATTAATTTTAAAACGGCGCACACCGGTAGTGCGAAACTGCTTCACCAGCCGATACATCGTCTTAGAATACGTGCTCCGCAGCCCCACAAACTGTTCTAGGCCAAAAACGGTCCATCGGTCGAGATCATTGAACAAGCCCTTAAAACGGCTGTTAACGGCAATGGTAACGGTCTTCTTTGAGCGACTAATCTGGTACATGTCGAAGAGAGTAAAACGGGTGATAGTATCCCCATCATCGGTTTTGGCATTAAGCTGGATCAATTTATCATAGGTCGACTCTAAATCACTAATTAAGCGCTCCTCGCTACGCTTATAGTTAGTCATTTGGACAACCTGGTCAAAAGATAGGGTAATCTGATCCACACCTTTATCGCGTACCTGGGCTGCAATTGCAAAGAAGAGATCCATTTCGGAGGGCTTAAATTTGCGCAGTGGTATGTCGTTTAAGCGATTACGATATTTAACAATGTTACGGGTATTTTGATTATCATTAGTCATAAGGCACCCCAAAAGTTATTCACACATAGTTTTAAATTATGTTCTAATAACAATATACTCCTCTAGTAAATGAGTTGAAAGCGTAAATGCCATTCAGCAAATAAGAAGTAAAAAGTATCCGTAAAAGGTATAATAAGAGTGGAAACTAATGAATACCGAGAAATATGGAGGTGTTTCCAATGCCCACTAGACGCTACACTATCAGGGAATTAGCAGATGAGTTACACGTAACAAAACCAGGAATTCGCAAACTAATGACTGACAGTTTCCGCAAACAGTATACGGAAACGGAAGGAAACAGAATTTTAATTAATAGTGCTGGCGCAAGGGTAATTAGAAAGCATTTCAGAAGGTATAAAAACGATAACAAATCGAAAGCAGAAACGAAAACTAAGAATAGTTCCCAGAAACAAAGAGAAACTGTTTTCGATACTGTTACAAACACTGTTATATCGGCAAAACAAGAAACAATCGATATGCTAAAAGAACAGCTTAAAGCAAAGGATGATCAAATTGCTAACATGCAAAAACTGATGGATCAAAACCAGCAGCTCTTGCTTAACACCCAGGCGGAAAATAAACGTCTACTTGCTCTTACCCATAACGTCAAGAACGACAATCTAGAGGATGGCGAGTATCAAGAACAAGACGCTACATTGGCAACAGAACGCACGAGGAACAAAGGCGCCCAGTCTCAGGACTCAACGGAAGAGAAAAAAGCTTGGTGGAAATTTTGGTAATTAGGACTTGTGTAAACGCTTTCTTTATGGTACACTATTAGTTGCATCAAGGAATAAATAAACAATAATTAGAGATATGTATATTAAGTGCTGGTGACGTCTCAGGTACTTTGGAGACGAGAATGACTAAGTTGGTCACACCAGCACTTTTTGTGTGCCTCAAAAAAGTAGGTATGACCGGAAAGGAGCCCCACATGGAATTAAAATTCCAACCTAAGAACGCTAGCATTACCATGAAGGTTGTATCTGATGCTTTTCCTAAGGGGAAGCAGTACACCCTTAATCACCTTGTAAATGACGTTGAGCCTAAGGTAGTTGAAACGCTGAATAATGCATTTGGAATGCTAGTTGACGGTAAACTAACCGCCACAGAGATCCATAAGACAGATGCAGTTTATACCGAAGAATAAGGAAGGAGTGAAATAAATGGAAACCTACTTAAAGCTAAAGTTCTTAAATAGTAATGGTAAGTCAAGCTTTATTCGGATTAGTAATCCAAAGAAGGATCTAACTACGGATACCGTCGGAACAGCGATGGAATTGATCTGTAGTACAAAGGCCTTTGAAAAGGGCGACACGGATATGTACGAAAAGGCTTTGGGAGCCAAGTACGTAACGACTACCGAAAACGTTATTTTTGATAATAAACAATAAGCGGGACGCGGGTCTACCGAAAGGTATCTCGCCCCGCTTTTTTGATGAAAGGAAAACAAAATGAAAGTAAAACTCCAGCAGGTTCTGGCCCTGGAAAGCTATGCCCAAACGGTCTACCGCAAATGTGAATGCTGTAAACGAGTTCGGGATATTTACTTCCGTCTCAATGTTAAGGACGCTAAGACTGGTGAAATGCTGGTTGGTTCCTTGGAGTTGTGCAAGGATTGTGGTAGAAATTTTGGCGAAATAACCAATTCAGAGGTCGCAACCGAACGGACAATTGAGGAATTTAAATTTGAGTAGTGAGATTTTTCGGTATGCAGCAGAGCAGGCGGGGGGATTACTGATTGCGATTATCCTAATAATGCGGATCGAGACAAAACTTGACTGCTTGACTGGCGAAATTGCGCGATTAACTGATACCCTTACTGGCCAAATTCTAATCAATGCGAATACCAAAATTAAGACACGATAAATTTATAGATTTATGCAAGACAAAGAAATTATTGAAAAGTTCCTCCAGAATATGCATCTGGAGGGCAAGGCTGTCGGTACTCTTAGAGTGTATGCTAACCGGATTAAGCAGTGGTATAGCTTCCTTATGTCATGTGGAATTGGGCTAAGAGCCGCTACTCATAAAGATATTCACGATTACGTGAACTGGTTACACGAAAAAAAACAAAAAAATTCGACAATAAAAAATGCAATGACCACAATTTACGTATTTTATACGTGGGGGCAAAAAAATGACATCATGACTAATGTGCCGTTGAGTCCAGTCGACTATCCAACAGTCCGCAATGAAAGAATCAGGCGACTAACTGATGATGAACTGAAACAGCTGATTGCTTACGTTGACGGGTTGCAGGAGAATCTTCGAGCAGCTTTTTGGTGCATGATTGGCACCGGCGCCCGAGTCGGGGAAGTCGCTCATCTAACGGCAACAGATGTGTCCTTGCGGGGGCAGTCAGTTTATATCGACATTCGCGATGCTAAATGGGGCAGTGATCGCTGCATTCCTATTACGGATCAACGAGCGGCGCGGATTGTTTGGCGTTTTCGTCAAACGGTCCCGATTGACTCCCGACCACTATTTCGGGTCTCTAAACGGACCTTGCAGTGGTATGCGACCCAGTTTAGTAAGAAAACCGGGATTAATTTTCACTGTCATTTATTGCGCCACACCTATGCAGCGCGCCTGACGGAAAAGGGGATTCCTATCACGACAATTCAGTATCTACTAGGACACAAAAGTATTGCCATGACGGCCCACTATGCTCAGTCAGCGCTAGTTGATGTACGTGGAATTACACCAAAGATTTAAAGGAGACATGATGATGAATAATATTAAGCTTTTAGGACGTCTAACCGCTAAACCTGAGTTAAAGCAGAGCAGTAAGGGACGTAGCTACGCCTTTTTCACGGTTGCTACACCACGGCAAAATAACCGTGATGAGGCCGATTTTATCCGTTGCATTGCCTTTGATAAGTTAGCGGATGCAATGGCAAAGCACTGTGGTAAAGGTCGCCAGGTATTATTGGATGGTCGTCTGGAGGTAAATGTCTCCGATAAAGGAGACGGCAGTCCGGTAGCGTTTTTCCATACCGTAATTGCAAACCACGTTGACTTTCTCCATGATCCAAATCGTGAAGCAGTGGCGTAGCCGTTGTCAATGGTAAGCGCACAAGCAATAGCGCGGAGCATTAAGGAATTGACAACAATTTGCCGATGACACTATCGCCGGTTTCCGGAAACAAAGCCATTTGTTTTCCGGACGCCCCACGGCGAGTGCAAGGGGTCCGGGGAAGGTCCCCGGTATTACCCCCACCCACTAATAGGGGGGTAATAAATACAGAAACGTTAAAGGACATGAAAGATGAATCCCCAAATTACCAACTTACAGACTTCAATTGACTGGCTGGAGTTCACCGTCATGGAGTTTTCTGTCGATGATGTGCTCAATCAGATCCTTGAACTCCCTCGTCCAGAGTTTTCCATGCTCGATAAGGGGCGTTTTGGCTACCAACACCAGCTGAAATGGGTTGGTGGTAATGTTTTCGTGATGTTTAACGATACCGAGAAAAATCCACAAACTAATAACTTAAACACCACTGGTATCGAAAACGGAAACGAAAACAGAACGGAAACAGATCGGATGGGAATCCATGTCATGATTAGTGGAACCGGCGTTCGCGAGTATGAGGGTCGTAATCATCTTAAACGGTTACTGTTATTTCTAACAGTTCTAGATAGTCGTGTGAATTTTTCCCGGATTGACCTTGCAATCGATGACTTTCAAGATTGTTTAATTAACTTTAGTCGCATTCATCACGCCGCAATTGAGCGTCTTTTTACTTCACGATGGAATAAGTGGGACGAGGTGAATAGCCGTCAGAGTGCCAGTGGTGAGTTTCTCGGTCGAACCATGTACTTTGGCTCGCAGACTTCCAGTATCTTTTGCCGAATTTACGATAAGACTCTGGAGCGGAAGGCCAATAGTGATGATCATGTTGTCGTACCTGACCACTGGACACGGCTAGAACTAATCTACAAAAAGGAGCGGGCTAAAAAGCTCGTTTACTACCTCATCGATAACAAAACCCCGGTTGGTACGGCAATTCGTGGGACACTAAACCAGTATATTAGATTTCTTAAGGATCCTCCAAAACCAGATAGAAATAAGTCCCGCTGGCCGAGTGCCGACTGGTGGAATGAACTATTAGCGGGAGTTAGTAAGCTTCCGCTGACCATCCAGCGTAAGGAAAAATCAATTGATGACATGGAAGAGTGGGTTGAACGGCAAATTGCGCCGACGATTGCGGCCATTTTAACGGCTAGGGAAGGCGACATGGATTGGTTGCATGAAATCATCAGTAAAGGGGCTCAACGACTTTCACAGAGTCATAAGGACGCAATTGCACAGTACTTAGATAGACAGGAGATTACGAAATGAGTAGTTATGATCGCGTTGCATGGTGTACGGAACTTTCACCAACTGACCACGAATACTTTAAGAAAATGAAGGATGACGGCATTGATACTGCCGTTATCTGTTTGAAGGTTGCTGGAGCGCCGGCAACGATATCAGGCATGCACCAGACATATGCGGCCCGTGCGGCTGGAATGATCGTTCATGCCTGTTGCGTCACTGACTTAGTGGATCCGCAGCTTGATGCAATAAATTTTGCAGGGCGATTAAATGGTCTCCGCTACCCGGCAGAAACGCGGTTGGCAATTATGCCTTTGCCCGACCCGAGAATGGGAGATCCAGAGCCCTTAATTTGGGAATTTATCAAAGAATTGCAAGAGTACCGTCCTAATGCGGATATTGACATCTGTGTAACCAAGGAGCAAATCTTCAATGCAGAAATCATGCTGTGCTTATTGCCGGCCGGGATTAACCTGACCGTCGCGAACCCAGGCGGCCTAAATGCGGGTGTTAAGGAGGCTGGTACGTGGATCTACACCAGTACCTATAATGGCCAGCCGCAGTTGCTTGCATATGACTTGTACCAATACTACTCGCGGCCGACATCGCGAGGCGTTCAGCTAAGCCTCGATAACGAACATGAGGCACGAGAAGGCGATACCTGGTGGATTATTGCCAAGCAGTACGATGTCGGGATTCTCGACTTACTTGCGCTAAATAAGGCTAATATTAGTGACCGAATTATCCCTGGGCAACGAATCCGGGTGGCATAGAAACGGGCTCCATTTGTGGGGCCTGTTTTCGTTTTCGAACATGTGTTTGCTTTAAAAGCCTGACGGTGGTATATTAAAATTTGAAATTTCGATTGCGCAATCACCCATGAGGTGACAACTATGAAAGTGTATATGGTTTGGGATCAGTATACAGACGAGTATTTCAGCATGGTTTCTGGGGAGCTCCGCATTAACCGTCTGGGAGCGTATAGTTACGATAAAAAACATGCGGCATACGTACTAACTAGGGTGAAGAAAATGTATCACTCTATGCAGCGCCCGTGGTTCTCACTCATGCTCAAGGAGATACCGATTATGCGAGTAGATCTGACAGAGCCAACCTATCTAACGGCGTCCGCTCGTCTATTTACATCGCGAAAACTGAGCTTTTATGACGGTTTACGCCAGCTTAAATATGAGCAAGTCCGTCGATATAACGACTATATCAATTACGATAATCACATACAGACACATGCGTTAAAGATGGCGCTGAGCACGATTTAGGGGGTAGCAGAATGGATGAATATACTAAGTGTAAGCTGATGGGCATGTTGCGAATTATTTCACCTGAGGAGCTCCAACATCGTGCACTTCTTGCCCAAAATGACGATGAACGACGGATTTGGCGAGCACTGTATACCCTAAAGCGGCAGCAACGAACTATGAAGCAATGATGCTGTGCATGTCTGTCTACCCGCTGGAATGAAGCTCGGCGGTGAGGGGGCTAGTTAGGGTCCAAACGGAAGCCGGTACGGCTGGAGGGACCCTGGCTAGACCACTCCCGCACGATTGCGGAATGGAGGCGGGTAGACAGACATGCCCCCGACTTTAAAAGGAAAGGGGGGCCATAGAAGGGACGTCCTCCGTTCGGCCGTCTCCCTCCTGGCGCTTCAGCCGTGCCGGCTTCCGTACCGCCAGGAGAGAGCCAGCCTTCACTACAAACGCCCCTTCTATGGCCACGATATCGGCAGCAGAGTAAAAAGATGCGACTGAGCAGCAAAGATCTCGCCACTCAGTCGCTTTTTACGTATACTATCAATCAAAATCTACTTGGTCGAGCATCTTTTCCCGACTAACCTGGTCTAACCCTAAATATTTTAAGGTCATGGCTTCTGATGAATGGTTTAGCAGTTCCATGACAAGTCCGATGTTGTAATGAGTCTGAATATAAACCCGGTAAGCACCCGTTTTACGCATGGTATGAGTTCCCAGGTAATTTAGTCCCAGTAAATCGCCTGTTTTGTGCATGACCTTGTAAAATTGCTTTTCGGTGATATGTCGAGAATGATCGCGTGTCGATGGAAAGAGCCATTCCGATTCAATGTTCTGTTCCGTCAACCACCGAAAGTAAGCAGTTAAATCCGATTTAACCGGTTTTAAGTACAGAATATTGGGTTTCCCGGTTTTCTTATCCTTAATGTACGCATTTTTCTTAATGGATCCATCTTCATTGAAGATTTCACTGCGTCTGAGAGCCAATACATCACTCACTCTGAGCAGAGTTGCCTTGCCAACTTGGAAAATCGTGTAGTTCCGGCGACCGTAGCGAAAATTATTGAGCAAAGTATCCTCAACTTCATGAAGAATGTTAGTATCTTTGATGGGGAGAACGAGTTGTTTCATATCCAATGCTCCTAATGGAATTTCATGTTATAATACAAGTGTAAAAGATGATTGATGATTTTGCATTTGGCTTTCATCAACACAAAAGCCCCCAAGCTATGGCAGTAGCAAGGGAGCTTTTTTTGTGGGTTGAGTGCTGTCACAATTACCTACCTATCACTTACGCTGGTGCAACCAATACGCCAGGTAAACGGGAATTATCGCGAGCGATAATTGTGATAAATAGTGTAAAAGATGAATAATCAGAAAATGCATTGGCTCTCACCTCCAAACATTAGAAAATCGATTCTAAGTTGAATGTGACAGCTTCTAAATTGTAACATAATCTAATTATTAAGCCCCTTATTTAAGGAGCCATTTTTCACATATATAGACTAAAAGCCCTTATATTTTGATTATAGAATATAGGGGCTTGATATATCAATGTTTACGAGGGGGTATTTGCTACAAATAGACCCTAAATTAATCCTTTAACTAATTGTTTAATCTCATCACGTACTTGGCGAAACACTACCATTTTCTGTTCAGGAGTACCTTTAGCTTGTGCGGGATCAGGTAACGGCCAATGAACGCTTTGGGCCTGAGGAGGAATCACCGAACAGCGGTCCCTAGCATCACCGCATAAAGTCACAATTAAATCAGCTGAATTGAAATAATCTAGGTCAATCAGCTTTGATTTTTGCTGACTAATATCAATGCCGTCTTCAGCCATGGCCTCTACTGCGTAAGGATTAAGACTGTGTTTTTCAACACCAGCACTTCTACATTCATATTGATCCTTGAGCAATGCTTTGCCATATCCTTCAGCCATTTGGCTACGACAAGAATTACCAGTACATAGGAAATAAATCTTTTTCATAGCTTTTAATAGAATTTTCTCTTAATCCATAATGCCACATCAACTAACAGAATCATCACTGGTACTTCGACCATGGGGCCAATAACGGCCGCAAATGCTTCTCCTGAATTTAGTCCAAAGATACCAACGGTAACCGCCACGGCTAATTCAAAGTTGTTACTTGCAGCCGTGAACGATTGAGTAGCCGAAACTTCATAACTTGTGCCTGTCTTCTTTGCAATCCAGAAAGTGATAAAAAACATCAAAACAAAGTAAAGAAGCAAGGGAATTGCAATTCGAACAGCATCTAATGGAAGTTGAACTACTCGCGCTCCTTTAACTGAAAACATAATAACAATGGTAAAAAGTAATGCCCAAGTAGTAATGCGGCTAATTTTAGGAACATACTTCTCTTCAAACCAATCTTTGCCTTTATGATGAATAATTAGGTAGCGAGAACCAATTCCTAAAATGAAAGGAATACCAAGATAAATAAAGACAGTCTTAGCAATTTCACCCATGGTAATATTAACCGTTTGCGTTTTAATATCGAATAGCTTGGGTAAAACACTGATAAGGAAGTAGGCATAAATAGAATAAAAGATAATCTGAAAAATTGAATTCAAAGCCACTAGACCAGCAGCGTAATCATTATTCCCATGTGCTAATTCGTTCCAAACAATGACCATCGCAATACAACGTGCCAGCCCAATCATAATTAAGCCAATCATGTAATTAGGATAATTTCGCAGAAAAATGATAGCTAAAGCAAACATTAACAGGGGACCCACAATCCAATTTTGGATTAGTGAAAAAGTTAGTTCTTTCTTATCACGAAATACATCACCCATTTTTTCATAATTAACCTTAGTTAATGGCGGGTACAGCATTAAGATTAAGCCAATTGCAATCGGAATAGACGTAGTTTCCACTGACCAACTGTTGATCAACTTAGGCAAGGAAGGGAAAATAAATCCACTTAAAATCCCAAGTGCCATAGCTAAAAACACCCATAGGGTCATGTAACGATCCATAAATGATAGGTTTTTCGACGTCTTCATATTAATCCCCTTCATATAGATAATTATCTATGTTTGCGGTAAAAATAAAAGGATTATCTTTTTTAATTAGCATCCTTACACATACAATTGTCAGTATTGGACAGCGTACGGGTTAAGCCGTTAATAATAAGTGCAGTCGTGTCTGGATTTAATGAATAGTAATGCCATTTTAACTTCTTACTTACGATGACCAATCCTTTATCCTCTAATACTTTCATATGATGAGAAAGCGTTGGTTGGGTAAAATCAAAGTGATCAAGAATGTCGCAGGCACACATTTCACCACAGGAAAGCATTTCAAGAATTTTAAGCCGATTTGGTTCAGCAACTACCTTAAGCAAGTTAGCTAATTTTTGATAATCCATTTACGTTACCTCTTATATAGATGTGCATCTATATAATAGCCTATTATGTAATAGTTGTACATATTGCCATAAATAATGCTGTTTAAACAGGGGTGATTCATCACAAATAGACCCTATTTGCTTAAGTGATTCCGTAAATCATTTAAAAGCTGGCTGAGCTTATCGTTGTCTTTTATGAAGTTTAATAGAAAATTCTTGGTGATAGTGAATTGATTATTACCATTTTTTATTTTTTCTTTAGTACGTAGTATTTGTCCATCTGGATCATCTGATTCCTTGTATGAAGTGATTGGAAAGCTATGGATAATTCGATTACGTCTTCATGAAACAAATACAATATCTCATCATGTCCATTAAATGCGGAAGAATAATGTTTACCTTGAATCATGGAGTTAATAGTACCGCTTTCTTGATCTATCAAATACCACCAATCACGATAATCGCTAATATTAAGCATATTCTCGATAATAAATGCATTATTGGCGTTAAAAACATACAAAGCAGTACCTAATAAAGTCATGTATTCTGGGTCTGATACTGGTTGATTAGAATATTGAGAACGCATTAATTTTTACCCTCTTTTCTAAAAAGCATTGCATTCATAGGCTAATATAGTAAACGAGTGTTAAACTAATAAAGTCGTTCGTCACCCTTGTCATGCTGAGAGGGGGTGAGAGCCATGCACACTTTAATCGACAACATATCTCAGCTTGTCAACGCACTTATTATCGTGTGGTTTACGTGGTGGCTAGACAACCGTAAGCATTGATATTAGTGTAATCGAACGACTCTAGCTACGCAAAAAGCCTTCAGCAACTTAGGACCTTGCTGAAGGCTTTTGTGTTTGTCATGTGCCATGCACTCGACAACATATCTCTTTTTACATTATAGCATGCCTTAGGTTATTTTCTACTACTGAGACCTAATCGAAGCAATCGCGATTAAGCTTATATGTTGTAAATTGTTGCTCAATCTCAATACCAACATGATACTTAATCATCAAATTAGTTAACATATCACCGTTCACCAAGATGATATTGAGGTCTCGTGCAGCTTCAATAGCACCTTTCGTAAACGAAGAGGTCGTGATAAAGACCCCACGGTTGGTATGACGAAGTTTAATCGCCCCAGCAAAGGCCGCTATTTCGGGACGCCCAACAGAGTTTGAAGGGGCATATCGCTTAACTTGAATGTAGACCTGTTGAAGACCCAGCGGATCTTGGTTGATTACGCCATCAATTCCACCATCATTTGACTTGTTAGTGACTAATGATTGGCCATCATTACCCTCTGATAGCCCATTGCTGAAAGTAGTTGAACCATTAGGCGCTCAAACTTATAAGGGTCCATTTTAGTCATTTTATCGAGTAAATATGTTTGAACTCGTTCTATGGAGGAATCAACCCAGTCCTGAACTTGTTGTTCACTCAATTCTTGACTATGTTTCTCCTCTTGAGGGCCTTTCTTTCCTTTTTGACCTGGATTTTCTTTGAAAAATGGCTCGTTAAAGATAACCATCTTGGTTACGTCTAACCCAAATTTAGCCGATATCTCTTTGCCTCTATCCGTAACGATATACGTGGCGCGTTTAATACGATGTAGAAAATTAGCTGAAGTCAAGTAGCTGATTGCCCAACCAATTCGGTTGTAAATAATTCGGTCATGATATTTGCTAGAATAACGGAGCTTTAATATATTATCTGGAATATTAACCGCTTTTACCGTACTTGCGATTAATTCATTACTTTTCCAGACTTCTTTTGACTGTGCCACCTGCAAAACAACACCTAAAAAAAAAAAAAAAAAAAAAAAAAAAAAA
>NZ_AZGM01000138.1 GCF_001435935.1 Limosilactobacillus panis DSM 6035 | reverse complement strand
ACCAATTATAAGAATAGGCCATTAGTGTTGCACTTAACTTGACAATTGAGGAAAAATAAGAATGATATCAAAAATGAGCGCCAGTGTTCGGGGAATCCAAATACTGGCGCTCATTTTTTCTAGCCTCATTATTGCCTTTAGTAACGGTCTAAAATCCGGTCGACCGCACCCCCATAGCTTTCACCAAATAGGATCAGGTGCATGCACAGGTAGTAGAACTGGTACCAGGGCAGGCGGTCATTAATTCCCGGTGTGAAGGGGTACTTGTCCGTATAGGCCCGGTAAAATTCGTTATCAAAGCCCCCAAAGATGGTCGTCATGGCGATGTCAAACTCACGGTCACCGTAGACGGCATCGGGATCGATGAGGTAGGGCTTATCATTGGCAAACATGAAGTTACCAGCCCACAGGTCACCGTGGAGGAGGCTCGCTCTAACTTCGTGGTCGCTGTAATACTGCCGGAACTTCTTAACCATTTGCTGGAAGTGTTCTTCCCGCCAGCGGTTCCAGCGACCTTCCCGCTGGGCCGCCGCAACCTCAGGAAGCAGGCGCTGGTTAACGTAAAAGTCTTCCCAGCTATCATTCCAGGTATTGTTCTTCACGAGGACCTTCGTTTGGTGGTTATCAACGAAGCCAAACTGAGAATTGAAGTGTTGGTGGAGGTCAGCAACCGCCCGGCCCAGGTCGGCTTGACTACCGGCACTTTCCGTAAGCCAGTTGAGGACGAGGTAGGCGTGGCCATCAATAGCCCCGTTATACAGGGGAGTGGGTGTGTTGACAACCTTGCCCAGGGCCTTGAGCCCGTTGATTTCGTGTTTAAAGTAGCTTGCGGGGTGGTTCGGTTGGACCTTAATGAAGTAACTCTTGCCACCGGCTTCGATTCGGTAAGCTTCATTAATGTCACCACCGCTGACCGGCTGAAAACTGGTGATGTTTTTAAGTGGCAACTGGGTAAACCAGCTGTGATTTAGCTTGCTCATTGTATGACTCCCTTCAAAAGTGTTAACCTCATTTTAAAATTGATATCTCAAAAAGCAAGTTTGTCGGGTATTGACTTTCCGGCCGGGGACGAGTAAGGTTAACACTGAAATTAAATATTCGTGACCGAAGATAAAAGAATGCTCGGTGCCTTCAAAGTTATAGCGAGCGGGGATGATGAAAGCCCGTCATGCGAAGCGCCGATTGACACTTTTCAGGTTGGGCAATGTCCCCGCTAGGAAGCTAGCGTTATCGTTGAGTAGATACCAAGGTGGTACCGTGCATTAGCACCCTTGTTAAACGACAAGGGTGCTTTTTTTATTTTTGGAAATGGATAAAAAAGGAAGTTAGAGAATGAAACGTACTAATTACGCTGGTGATACCAGTGAGAAGCAAGTTGGCCAAGAAGTCGTCCTTAAGGGTTGGGTCGCTAAGCGCCGGAACCTCGGGGGCTTGATCTTCATTGACCTCTGGGACCGGGAAGGCATTGTCCAGTTGGTCTTTAACGAGAAGGATAATCCAGAGGTATTCAAGGTTGCCAACGCCGTGCGGGGTCAATATGTTCTGGAGGTTCACGGTAAGGTTCAACTGCGGGCAGAAAAGGAAATCAATCCAGACATGAAGACCGGGAAGGTTGAAGTTGCCGTGGACTACATCAAGGTTCTTGCTAAGTCAGAAACGACACCGTTCGATATTACGGATAACGTTGATGCGACGGAAGACCTTCGGATGAAGTACCGTTACCTCGACTTGCGGCGTTCCGAAATGATGAAGAACCTGAAGCTGCGGAGCAAGGTTGCCTCCATCGTCCACAACTATTACGATGGCGAGGGCTTCTTGGACGTGGAAACGCCAGACTTGACCCGGTCAACGCCAGAAGGGGCCCGGGACTACATCGTTCCTTCCCGGGTTTACCCTGGTCACTTCTACGCCCTGCCACAGTCACCACAACTGTTTAAGCAATTGCTGATGGCTGCGGGGGTAGATAAGTACTACCAGCTGGCCCGGTGCTTCCGTGACGAAGACCTGCGGGGTGACCGTCAACCGGAATTTACCCAAATCGATACGGAAATGAGTTTTGCCACTCCTGAAGACATTCAGACTGAAACAGAAGGCCTGATCAAACGGGTCATGAAGGAAGTTAAGGGAATTGATGTTAAGACACCGTTCCCCCGGATGGAATGGCAGGAGTCAATGGATAAGTACGGTTCCGACAAACCCGACACCCGCTTTGGTATGCTGATTCATGACCTGTCGGACATCGTTAAGGACAGTGCCTTCAAGGTCTTCTCCGGAACGGTAGCCAACGGTGGCTTTGTCCGGGCTATCTGTGTGCCTGGTGGTGCTGATAAGTACTCCCGGAAGGACATTTCCAAGAAGGAAGAATACATCAAGCGTTATGGTGCCAAGGGATTATCCTGGGTTAAGGTAACTGCTGATGGCTACAGTGGACCCGTTGCCAAGTTCTTAAATGACAAGGCTGATCAAATTAATGCTGAAATGGGCGCAAACGAGGGGGACCTGATTCTCTTTGTAGCGGCTAGTTTCCACGTTGTTTGTGACTCTTTGGGTTACCTGCGGCGGGCAATTGCCAAGGAAATGGACATGATTAAGCCGGGACAGTGGAACTACCTCTGGGTTGTTAACTGGCCAATGTTTGAATATGATGAAGGATTTGGTAAGTGGATTGCTGCGCACCACCCGTTCACCATGTTGAATGAAGAAGACCTCCACTACCTGGAAGACGGTGAAGATCCGCACAAGGCCCACGCCCAAAGTTATGACATTATCCTGAACGGCCAGGAAATTGGTGGTGGTTCAATCCGTATCCACGATCCAAAGGTCCAAGAAAAGGTTCTGAAGGCCCTGGGATACACCAAGGAACGTGCTGAAGCGCGCTTCGGTTTCTTACTGAAGGCCCTGACGATGGGGATGCCACCAGAGGGTGGACTGGCATTTGGCCTGGACCGGTGGGTAATGCTGCTGGCCGAAGCTGACAATATCAGAGACGTCATTCCGTTCCCAAAGAACTCTAAAGCCGTCGAACCACTGACGGCCGCACCTGGGAAGGTTAGTCAACAACAACTGGATGATTTGAAGATCAAGTTTGACGATGACGTTGATTACCACCTGGACAAATAAGTAAGAATACTAAAGGGACTACCGTGCGGGGCTTAACGGTAGTCCCTTTAGCATGTTTAAAGTCAATCAATATTTGTTTTGAGAACGATCATGTCCCGTAAGCGAAGGTGGTTTTCAAAAATTGGCTTAACGTAATTATCAGTGAAGAAGTCGCTTCTAATCGCAACCGGCCGGAAGCCCACCTTTTGGTAAAGGTAGAGTTGCTTGAAGCTTGTGGATCCGGTACCAATGATTAGCTCATGGTAGTTGTGTTGGTGAGCGTACTCCTTGGCAAAATTAAGTAGGGATGTGGCTAGCCCGCGGTTTTCAAATTGTGGTGAAACGGCCAGGTTTTTAATCTCCAATTGGAACGCACTGACTGGTAGGAGGACGAGAGTCGCAAGCAATCGTGGACTCTGCCGAAGCTCAAATACGAATCCGTTCTTCAGATAAGCAGTCACTAGCTTACGACTGGGGTCCGCCCGCAAGAACAGTTGCCAGTGAGCAGCGGTGATTTTATTGGCCGTAATTACTTTCATTAGTTTCTCCTTTAACGTAAAAGAGGTTGGGCACGTATGTCCAGCCTCTTTAATGATTTATTTAAGAACTTTTTTCAGAAATTCCTTTGCCCGGTCACTAGTAGGGTGACTGAAGAAGTCCTCCGGTTTACCGCTTTCCTGGATGTAGCCATCGGCCATAAACCAGATTTGGTCGGCCACTTCCTTGGCAAAGCCCATTTCGTGGGTAACAACGACCATCGTCATTCCAGAATTAGCTAATTCTTGCATAACATTCAGTACTTCGTCAACCATTTCGGGGTCCAGGGCACTCGTTGGTTCGTCAAACAGCATCACTTCGGGATCCATTGCCAGGGACCGGACAATGGCGACCCGCTGCTTTTGACCACCGGAAAGGCTGTCTGGATAGACGTTCGCCTTGTTTTCAAGGCCAACCTTTTTGAGGAGTTCCATTGCGGTCTTGGTAGCTTCTTCTTCGCTTAACCCCTTAACCTTGATGGGGGCAATCTTGATATTGTTAACTACGGTCATGTTAGGGAAGAGGTTGAAGCCTTGGAAGACCATCCCCATCTTCTCCCGCAACTTATCTAATTCAGGATCGGAAATGTTAGTCAGGTCCTGGCCCTCGAAGAGCACCTTACCAGCGGTCGGCTTTTCAAGGACGTTCAGGCACCGGAGAAAGGTACTCTTCCCGGCACCGGAAGGGCCAATCACGCAAATCACCTGTCCCTTGTCGACTTCTTCAGAAATATCTTTGAGGACTTCGTTACCATTAAATTCCTTTTTCAGGTGTTGAATTTCAATCATTTTAGTGGGCATGTTTCATTCTCCCTTCGAAGTAGTTCAGGATTCTTGTCAGCGTAAACGTCAGAACAAAGTAGATCATCATGGTGATGAACAGCGGCAAGACACCCTTGTAGGTATCTGCTTGAACCAACTGGGTCTGGTACATCAATTCGCCAACACCAATTGTGGAAACCAATGAACTATCCTTTAACAGGGTAATAAATTCGTTCCCTAATGCTGGCCAGATGTTACGCATTGCCTGAGGCATGATGATGAAGTGGAAGGTCTGCTTCTTCGTCATCCCAAGGCTTCGTGCAGCCTCAGTTTGGCCGATTGGCAGAGACTGAATACCAGAACGAATAACTTCGGCAACGTAGGCACCAGAGTTAACTGATACGGCGATAATCCCGGCGACGAGGGCAGGAAGAGATTGGATAACGGCACCAATACCAAAGTAGACAAACATGATTTGAACCAGCATTGGTGTTCCCCGAATAAATTCAATGTAGCAAACGGCAATTCCGTGGAGGATCTTGTTTTGTGACAACCGCATCAATGCAAACAGGGTCCCGAGCAGGAAACCAAAGAAGACAGCGATAACGGTGATGATCAGGGTGTATTCGACCCCTTTAGCAAAGAAAGTCCAGTATGAAGCAACGGTGTTGTGCTTCTTGTAAGACTTCATGTACTTAGAAGCTTGTGGAATCCACTTCTTGTTGATTAAATCTTCCTTGTTAATCTTGTCAACGGTTTGGTTAGCAGCGGCCTCTAAGGACTTGTCACCCTTTGGAAAGGCCATTGCAATCCCACCAGAGTCAATCTTAATGTGTGAGTTAAAAGTGTAAAGGTTTGAGTTGTTGTTGGCGTATGCCTTAGCAGTTGCTTCATCCATCAGGACCCCGTCAACCTTGTGGGATTGGAGGGCGATTACCAATGAAGTAATTTTGGCTAATCCCTTTTCTTGGACGTTTGGAATGTTTTGCTTAACCAGGTTGTACTCCATCGCCCCGTTTTGAGCACCAACGGTTTTACCCTTAAAGCTGTTAACAGACTTGTACTTAGCCTTGTCGGCCTTGTTGATTAAAAAGTACTTGTGACCAGTGTAGTATGGCTTTGAGAAGTCAACACTCTTCTTCCGCTCGGGGGTAATGTTCATCCCCGCAATAACGGTATCCACTTTGTGGGATTCAAGGGCTACCAGGAGGGAGTCAAAGTCCATGTTCTTGATAACCAGTTTGACGCCCAAGTCTTTAGCAAACTGTTTTGCAACATCCATTTCGAAACCAACATACTCAGTTTTACCATTTTTCTTGGTGGTAAATTCGTATGGTGGGTAATCGGCACTGGTCCCCACGACCAGTGTTCCCTTTTGTTTAATCCTTTGTAGTGAATCATCGGTCGCTGCATTCGTCGAGCTCGTGGTCGAACTAGAACTCGAACTGGCGCTGCTTGAACTAGATGTTGCAGCAGCAAACGCATTGAGCGGCGCGAGGAATACTGAAACACAAAGAATACACAGCATTAATAATTGCTTGAAGTGCTTCATAATTCTTAATCTCCTTTGCCAATAGAATTCAAATAATTATTGTAAACGAATATACACCTTATTCACTATTTATGCAATACTTTTTCGAAAATACGGCATAAATATTCACTGACTAAGTACGATTTTTACGGCCAAAATATTTTTCCTTCATTAAATATAGGGAAAGACTAAGGTAATTAATTAGTTTTAAAATAGTTATTGATGAATGCTAAGTAAATGTTGACACTGGGGGTGGAATTAGGTACAATACCTTTTGTAGTGAAAGGTGTAAGTAGCCTTGAAACGTAACTTTAAGCTCGGAGGGAGGGGAATCAAAATGTCAAAAACAGTCGTTCGTAAGAATGAATCTTTAGACGACGCTCTTCGACGCTTTAAACGTTCAGTTTCGCGCAATGGGACTTTGCAAGAATACCGGAAGCGTGAATTCTACGAAAAGCCTAGTGTTCGGCGTAAGTTAAAATCTGAAGCAGCACGGAAGCGCAAGAACAAGCGTGGTCGTCGCTACTAAAATGTTTGCTCCTACCTTCGATTCGGTGGGAGCTTTTTTCTTAATATGAGGGGGACCTGAAGATGGCATTATTAAAGCAATTATCAGCAGACATGATTACGGCAATGAAGAATCGTGATAAGGAAACCTTGGCGGTTGTTCGGATGTTAAAAGCAGCGGTTCAAAACGCCCAGATTGAGGCTGGCCATGGCCTGACACCTGACGAAGAGGTAGCGGTCATGTCACGGGAATACAAGCAACGCAAGGAGTCACTGACCGAATTTGAAAAGGCTGGTTGCCAAGACCTGGTGGACAAGACGAATGCTGAACTTAAGATTGTGGCCAAGTACATGCCAAAGCAACTTTCCGAAGACGATGTATTAAAGATCGTCAATGACACGATTGCCCAGGTGGGTGCCACGAGCATGAAGGACTTCGGCAAGGTCATGGGAGCAGTGATGCCGAAGGTTAAGGGCCAAGCCGATGGGAAGGTTGTTAACCAGGCCGTTAAGAAAGCACTAAGCAACAAATAATTTTATGATTAATTAAGCCAATCACCCTGATGAATGGTTGGCTTATTGCTTTTTAAATCACCATTTTATGATAAAAGAGTAAAATAGAAGTTACTAAAGAAAAAGAGGATATTTAACATGTGTACATCGATTCTCTATACTGCTGGCGACCATTACTTTGGCCGTAACCTAGATTTGGAAGTCTCATTTGGTCAAGAGGTGGTTGTCACCCCGCGCGACTACCCGTTTGATTTTCGCAAGATGCCAACCTTAAACCACCACTACGCCATTATCGGGATGGCCCTCGTCAAGGATAACTACCCATTGTACTTTGACGGTGCCAATGAAGAAGGGCTTGGGATGGCCGGACTAAACTTTGCTGGGCTGGCCCACTTCTCCCCAGTTGAAGATGGCAAGGATAATGTTTCACCATTCGAATTTATTCCCTATGTTTTGGGTCAATGTAAAGACGTTGCCGAGGCGAAGAAACTACTTACCAACCTCAACCTGGTAAACATCAACTTCTCTGACCAACTCCAGCTTTCCCCACTTCATTGGTTGATTGCTGACCGACAGGGAGCATCGATTGTTGTTGAATCTACTCAGAGCGGTCTCCACGTTTACGATAATCCAGTGGGTGTCTTGACCAATAACCCCGAGTTCCCATCCCAGATGACGAACCTGGCAAATTACCAGAGTGTTTCACCCGCTGACCCGGTTAACACCTTGATGCCAAAGAAGGAACTCAAGACATACAGCCGGGGCCTGGGCTCCCACATGCTGCCAGGAGGGATGGATTCCGAAAGTCGTTTTGTAAAGGAATGCTTTACCCTGCACAATGCACCAGCGGGTGGTAGCGAGCTGGAGAATGTTACCAACTACTTCCACTGCCTACATGCAGTTGAACAGCAGAAGGGACTCGATGAGGTTGCACCGGATACTTTTGAATACACAATCTACTCCGATGGAATCAACCTGGCTACGGGGACCTTCTATTACACAACCTACGAAAATAACCAGATCAATGCTGTTCAGATGCACAATGTTGATTTAGACGCCAAGAAACTTGCCCAGTTCCCATTAGTTAAGGAACAAGTCATCAATAACCAAAACTAAATAAGGATAACTGAAACTTGAAAGTATGAAGACCGACTGATCCCTTGGTATCACAGGGCATATTTTAATTAATTTAACCATTTAGCTTGC
>NZ_AZGM01000137.1:28399-68386 GCF_001435935.1 Limosilactobacillus panis DSM 6035 | reverse complement strand
AAAGGAAAATGGAGTTAAATGAAATCCGAAAATTTCATCTAACTCCATTAATTATTCTTATGTCACAGCCCCTTTGTCCTTTCTAAAGGCTCACTCTTTTAATGAATTATCTGGCTTGTAATTGCTGGTGGTGCCTGCACGACCTGACGTGCCACTTGTTCATCATGCTTCATTTGTGCCACTAAACTAGTAGCATCCACAAACTTTTGCTCACCACGAAGGTATTGATACCAACGAACAGTTATCTCTTCGCCGTAAACCATTTGATCAAAGTCAAATAGGTAAATCTCAACGGTCAGCTGGTTATGGTCACCAAAGGTAATGTTATGACCAACACTGGCCATCCCCCCATACCACTGGTCACCAATTTTAACGTCGACCGCGTACACACCAATCCCCGGAATTCTTTCCCGTGATGGTGTTTCCACATTAATCGTGGGGAAGCCCAGGGTCCGGCCTCGAGCAAGACCATGGACGACCAACCCCGTGGTCTGGTAATAGTAGCCTAATTCTTGGTTAGCAGTCTGAACGTCCCCGCGGTCAATTGCCTTCCGGATTGCCCGGGAACCAACCTTCTTGGTCGTGCCCGGATCAGTAAATTTAGGAACTGTTACCACAGTGAACCGGCCTCGCGCATAGGCAGGTAGGTTCGTCATAGTAGCAATTTTAGCCGGACCATAGGTGTGGTCAAAACCCGCCACCACGACTTGGCTATGAAAAGCGACGAGATAGTGGTCGACAAATTCTTGAGGAGTCTGGTTGGCAAAACTCGAGGTAAAACTAACTAGGTACACCAAGTCAACGCTGAGCTGTTTTAAAAGGGCTAACTTCCGGTCAGTAGTGGAAAGGTATTTAAAGCCGCCGGGATATTGCCGGTAAACAACTCCTGGTGCGTGACCATAGGTTAGGACTGCCAAGGGTAACTTCCGCTGGTCAGCAATTTGCCGTGCCCGTCGGATGACCGCTTGATGGCCACGGTGGACCCCATCGAAGAACCCCATCGCCAGCACTACCGGGCCGTCAGGAATTAATTGCTTGTTGATTGGGTGGTGTATTTTTATAACCTGCAATGTTGGGCCTCCTAGTTCGTCAAAAACATCTTTGTTGGCTGATAGGCGTGGTGGTGTGCATCAAAGTGGTAAAGCGCCTTAACTTGGTGACCATACTTGAGGACCAGCTCTGCTGCTGATGAGGAAAGCTCAGCTGGCTTTAGCCAACCCCCGTTCTGAACAGCTTTCCACTGGTCTGCGTTAAGCTCAACCGCCGGATAATCACGGAGGGCGTAATCAAGTGGATAAAGGTAATGGTTAATTGTCCCTGCTGTTACGGCGTCTTGAATATTCCCCAGACTTAGTGTCTGATCAAGGGTAAAGCCACCACTTTTTAGCCGGGTTAGCCAACTCATTGTTCCCGGATAGCCGAACCGCTTTGCCAACTCAACTACCAGTGTCCGTACATAGGTCCCTTTACTGCAGGCGACCTTAAAGCGGACCCGTTCTTCCTGCTTCCCCTGATCATAGTCAGCACTTACCAGTTCAAACTTGTCAATCATCACGTGGCGAACTGGACGGTCAACACTTTTCCCCGCCCGTGCATATTCGTAAAGGCGTTTCCCCTTTACCTTTACCGCTGAATACATGGGTGGAATTTGGGTAACCGCCCCCGTCAACGTTGTCATCTGATCACGGATAACATCTGGGGGAATCTCCCTAGTTACCGGCTGGGCAGCAATCACCTCACCGTCAAGATCCTCCGTTGTCGTCGCCTTGCCGATTAACAGTTCACCCTGGTAAACCTTCCCTGACTGCATCAAGTACTCAACGACCTTCGTCGCCCTACCAATACAAATTGGCAGGACCCCATCAACAGACGGGTCTAGGGTCCCCGAGTGACCAATCTTTTTTGTCTTCAGTATTCGTCGCAGGCGGTTAACACAGTCAAAGCTGGTCATTCCCCGTTCTTTATATAAAGGAATAATTCCGTCCATTCGTTTGGTCCTCCGTATACAAAAAGGAGCAGGTCAAAGATTTACCCCGCTCCTCGTGTTTTAGTCAGTTACTTTTCTTGTTGATGAAGCTTATTGATCAGTTGGTCAATCCGACTGCCATAAGCTATGGACGGGTCACGTTCAAACTTGATCTCCGGTGTTTTAAAGATATTTAGGCGGGCGCCTAATTCAGAGCGGATTAAACCCGTGGCCTTATCCAAGCCTTCTTGGGTCTTTTCACCCGCCGAGGCCTTGTCAGACAAGATACTGTAATAAATCGTTGCCTGTTGCAAATCACCAGTAACATCAACGCCAGTGATTGTAACGCCTTGCACACGTGGATCACGAACCCGCTTCAAAAGGATATCATCGACTTCGCGTTGAATCTGCTGCGCAAGCCGGTCAACGCGATATTGTCTGTTTGGCATTTTGCCTCCTCCTTTATTTAACTGGTACTTCTTTCATCTGATAAGCTTCAATAACATCCTTTTCCTTGATGTCATTGTAATTAGCAATCGTTAAACCACATTCAAAGCCGGCCTTGACTTCCTTAACATCGTCCTTGAACCGCTTAAGTGAACCCAGTTCACCTTCGTAAACGACCACGCCGTCACGAACCAAACGGACCTTAGAATCACGGGTAATCTTACCAGAAGTAACCATTCCTCCGGCAATCGTCCCGACCTTGGAAGCCTTGTAGATTTGACGAACTTCAACTTCACCAATCGTTTCTTCCTTGTATACCGGTTCAAGCATCCCCTTCATGGCATCCTCAACTTCTTCAATGGCGTTGTAGATAACCCGGTGGAGACGGATATCAATATTACTGGAGTCAGCAAGCGACTTAGCAACCGGTGTTGGCCGCACGTTGAAACCAATGATAACCGCGTTTGAAGCTTCGGCCAAGGTAACGTCACTCTGACTGATTGCCCCGACTGCTTGGTGAATGATGTCAACCCGGACGCCATCAACCTTGATCTTCTGCAGACTTTGACTAAGGGCTTCAACTGACCCCTGAACATCGGCCTTAATAATTAATGGCAGGGTCTTCATCTTCCCCTTCTTCATAGTGGCAAAGAGGTTGTCCAGGGTAACGTGCGAAGTCTTTTGCCGTTCCTTGTCTTGAGCCCGCTTTGCCCGTGCTTCACCAGCTGCACGAGCGGTCTTTTCATCGTCAAAGACAACGAACCGGTCCCCGGCTTCCGGGACTTCGTTAAGCCCCGTAATTTCAACAGGGGTCGATGGGGTAGCTGTCTTAATCCGCCGACCATTTTCGTTGGTCATCGTCCGAACACGGCCGAAGGTGTTACCGACAACGATTGGGTCCCCAACATGCAAGGTCCCTTGTTGAACCAACACGGTTGCCACAGGTCCCTTACCTTGATCCAGTCGTGCTTCAACAACGGATCCCGCCGCGTTTTGGTCAAGGTTAGCCTTTAATTCCATCATTTCAGCTTGGAGCAGGATCATGTCCAACAACTCGTCGAGGTTCTTGCCAAACTTAGCGGAAATCTTGACGAAGATGGTGTCACCGCCCCAGTCTTCTGGAATCAGGTTGTATTTAGCCAGCTCTTCAGTAACCTTATCAGGGTTTGCACCCGGCTTATCAATCTTGTTGACGGCAACAATGATTGGCGTCTTGGCAGCCTGGGCGTGGTGAATGGCTTCCACCGTCTGCGGCATTACCCCATCATCAGCAGCAACCACCAGAACGGTAATATCGGTAATGTTAGCACCACGGGCCCGCATTTCGGTAAATGCAGCGTGCCCTGGAGTATCCAAGAAGGTAATCAGGTTATCGTTGTAGTGAACTTGGTAGGCACCAATTTCCTGGGTAATCCCACCGGCTTCATGTTCAGTGACGTGTGAGTGCCGCAACTTATCCAGCAGGGTAGTCTTACCATGGTCAACGTGCCCCATGACAGTAACTACTGGTGTCCGCTTAACAAGGTGCTTGGTGTTGTTCTGTTCGTCTTCAAACATCTTATCAATATCAGAAACGTCAACCTCAACCTTTTCTTTGGCGTCAATCCCGTAGTCGGTTGCCAAGAGCTCGATAGTGTCCTTGTCGAGGGACTGGTTTTGGTTGATCATTACGCCGAGCATAAAGAGCTTCTTAATAATTTCCGCTGGAGAACGGTGTAAGATCTTACCCAAGTCCTGGGCATTCATCCCCTCAGTGTACTCCAGTACTTCTGGTAATGGCTTATCCTTCCGCTGAGTTGGTTGCTTGTGGTTCACTTCACGGAGACGGTTATTCCCCTTGTTACGCTTATTGCGCTTCTTGTTTTTCTTGTTGAAGCGCTTGCCATGTCGGTCATTATTGTTCAAGCTACCGCCAAAACGACCGCCGTTGTTTTGGTTACGGCGGCTTTCGTTATGCCGCTTTTCATTGTGCCGGTTTTGGTGTTCTTCACGAGGCCGTTCATTTTCATGCCGGGCAGGCTTGTTGGCCTTCTTTGGATGGCTTTCATGGTCCCGCTTATTTTGGTGCTTATTGGACGGCGCTTTTTTATGGTCATCCTTTGCCTGGTGGTTCTTATGGTGGTTGGCCGGTTTGGTATTGGCCTTTTTTTGACCACCATTCTCATTTTTAACGACTTCCCGTAATTTGGCCGCTTGAGCGGGAGTTACGGAAGACATGTGACTTTTAATTTCCATTCCTTGTTGGTTAGCAACCTTAACAAGGTTTTTACTTGGCATTTTGAGCTCTTTAGCTAGTTCATAGATTCGTTCCTTGGCCATATGCTCACTCTCCTATTCCATTGTCATTAATTCCTCAAACTTTCTTGCAAAACCTGGTTGCATCACACCAATAACGGTCCGTGATTGGCCCGTTGCCTGACTGAGCTGGTCTTTAGTAAAGGCTTGTGAGTACGGAATATGGTAGTACCGACACTTGTCAGTAAACTTCTTAGCCGTTGCAACACCAGCATCCCCTGCCAAAAACACAAACTTTGCCTTATTAGTTTGAATATTTTTTAATACTGTTTCTTCACCACTGGTTAACTGACGGGCACGCCGCGCTAACCCAAGCAAACCGAGTGCCTGTTGGCGTTTATTTTTCATTTTTCCCGAATAATTCCTGGCGAGCTTGCAAGTGGTCGGTATACTTGATCAGTTCATCATAAAAAGCGTCATCGAGCTTAACGTGAAACGTCTTTTCAAATGTCTTTTCCTTTTTAGCCCGCTTAGCAATTTCAACATCAACCGCAATGTAGGCTCCCCGGCCGGCTTTCTTACCGGTGGGATCCAAAGAAACCTCATTTCCCTTGTTCTTGACTACCCGGATAAGTTGGCGCTTTGGCATCATTTCTCCGGTGACGATATCTTTGCGCATTGGTACTTTTCTCTTTTTCATTATTTTCACCCCACTGCTCAATTATTCTTCATCAGATGTTTGACCGTCAGTTGCTTGTTGGTCATCATCACCTGTTGGTTCACTGTCATCCGCTGCTTCTTGGGCCTGAATTTCTTCCATTTCAGAAGCAGACTTAATATCAATCTTGTACTTGGTCAAACGAGCCGCCAATCGAGCATTTTGCCCCCGCTTACCGATTGCTAAGGAAAGCTGGTCGTCCGGAACAACAACGGTGCATGACCGTTCCTGTTCTTCTTCACCATCCTCACGTTCAATCGTAACCGGGTCATTGAAGATGACGTCAAGGACTTCCGCCGGGTTAAGGGCGTTAGCAATGAACTTAGCCGGATCCCTTACATATTCCACGATGTCCATGTTTTCACCATCAAGTTCGTTGACAATTGCCTGAACCCGAGAACCCCGTGGTCCAACACATGTTCCAACCGGGTCAACATTGTCATAGTTGGAGTAAACAGCGACTTTTGCCCGGTCACCGGCCTCCCGCGCGATATTTTCAATCAACACGGTGCCATCTTTAATCTCAGGGACTTCCCGTTCAAAGAGCCGTTTCAATAGCTCTGGAGCCGTTCGACTGACGTAAATTTGGGGACCGCGCCGGTCATCATTAACCTTTGATACATAAACCTGAATCCGGTCGTGAACATGGTAGTGTTCATTTGGCATCTTATCACGGTAACCCATTGCTCCTTCAACCCCATCACCGAGGTCAACATAGGTGAAGCGCTTGTCCTCACGAGAAACTTCCCCAGTGATAATTTCGTTTTCATAAGTCTTGTACTTATCGTAAATAATCTTTCGTTCTTCTTCCCGAAGGCGCTGCATAACCACCTGTTTAGCAGTTTGGGCAGCAATCCGACCGAAGTTGCGGGGCGTCACCTCTTCACGAATTTGGTCACCGAGGTCATATCCTTGACCATGGGGAAGCTTTCGGGCAGCAGCAAGACTCATGTATTCATTGCTATCTTCTGCAACCTTATCTTCATCGTCGGTAATCGTCTTAACGGCATACACTTTGATGTTACCAGTAGTGGCATTAAATTCAACCTCGACGTTCTTCTCGCCGTAGTTTTGCTTATAAGCCGATTCAAGGGCCTGTTCAAGCGCTTCGATTACGACTTCCTTTTTAATTCCCTTTTCCTTTTCTAAGTAGTCAAGGGCGCCAATCATTTCTGCATTGACTTTTGACTTGCTCACAGTGAACACTCCTTTAATTAAAACTTAATGGCCAAACGGGCCTTCGCAACCTTGCTCCGGTCAATCACAATTTGCCGGTGACGGGTCTTGTCTAAATAATCTAAAGTTAATTCCTTATCCGATAGCTTGGTCAACGTTCCCTCGTAAACTTTCTGACCATTAATCTGCTGGTACAGCGAAACGTGGATGTATTGGTTTATAGCCCGTTTATAGTCGTCCTCATCCTTTAATGGCCGCTCTGCGCCTGGGGAGGAAACCTCCAAGAAGTAGGCCTGGGGGATGGGGTCGGGATCAACGTTGTCCAGGGCTTCACTTAACTGATCACTAACTGTTGCACAGTCCTCAAGCGTGATTCCACCATCTTTATCAATGTATACCCGGAGATACCAACTCTTGCCTTCCTTAACAAATTCAATATCGTATAGGTAAAAGTCGTGTTCATCAAGGATTGGGGTTACTAAGTCCTTTACGGTTTCAGTAACAGTACTCATCTTGTCACCTCCATTGTTTGCAATAAAAAGAGCGAGCATTGCTGCTCACTCCCACGAGTTATTTACCAATTGATATTGTAGCATGGCTAAGGGCCAAACACAAGCGACGTGCTTTTCTTAAGTCAACTGATTACTTGCCGAGTTACCAAAGCCAATTGTTCAATGTATGACCGGCACCGTTCAAATGATGGGGCCACTGTATAGATGGCAATTGTGTATTTACCGGGGATCGCGCCAATGCTGCTAACGTTCCAACCACTGCTGGTGTTTCAGCCATCTTTAATGTAAAAGCGGGAACTGCCAGCCGAAATCCCCCACGCTTGGCTAGGGGTAACCTGCCCCATTAGACTTTGAAGATACTGTCGGGACTGTTGATTCAGGTAAGTAGAGCCAGGGTTAAGGAAAATTTCATGAAGAAGACGGAGCTGGTCAGCAGCAGTAGTTGTCGTAAATGCCCAGTGGCCATTACAGTGGGAGGAATTCATCCCTAATTCTTGAAATAGCTGGTTGAGACCATTCTCAGCACCAATCTCGTTATATAACTCAGTCGCACAATCATTGTCACTGAAGCGAATCATCCGGGATGCTACTCCTTGTTGTTCGGCCGACAAGTTACCTCCCTGGTTGTGAAGCAGTTTTGCAAGGATCCCAACTTTGACCGTACTTGCCGTCACAAAGTTTTGTCCTGGTAAGTTAGTAAAAGTGACGACCTCACCGGTTTGGGCAACTTGAATTGCGATACTTACCGGGTTGGCAAAACGGTTAGCCACTTGCTGCCACCGGCTAATTAGTCGCTGCTGGTAGGCATTAATATCGACGGGGCCCGACCACCAGTCGACGTAGTTACCATTACCCTGGGAATCATTAGTTAAGCGGTGGATAACCCTAACGACATGGTGCTGGAGTGCTTGTGGAATAGCAAAGGCCAACCTGAACCCCGCACGACCAGCCCCTAAGATGAAGGAACGGTTTTGTGCCAGGTCTGGCCGCGGGTTATTGATATCCAATACTTGCTGACGGTATAGTTCATGCCCATCCTGATTAACAAAGATCAGCCACTGGTAGGGTTTATCTGCCGACTGGTTACTGGCGTGCCACCCACTAACGTAAATACTATTGGGGCTGCGGAGGATAACACCGAGTCGCCCGGTAACGTTTCGTGGGGCAAGCTTTAGTAGAGTTGAGAAACCACTGTTTTGGCTGTTATATACTTGGCCGTACTTCTTAGTAACATCGCCCCGTTCTTGTAGGTTAAGGCGGGTTCGACCAATTTCTTGACCATTATTCAACACAATTAAGTAGGCATAGGGCCGGTCGAGCGACTGGTCACTAGCCATCCACCCGGCAACTTTGAGGCCATCACTAGTCATTTGAACGGTGTCCAAGCAAGCACCACCTTGTTGGTCTAACTTAATTGGTGCGTACCAGTAGTCAACAAACTGTCCCTGGTCCCCGTTCCCAGTGTTACTGGTGGAATAGCGACTAACGATTCGGTAGACGTAACCTGCTGCGAGTCGGGTCGAGCTCAGGTCAAACGTCGCGGTAAAACCAGCGTGGTGCGCCTGATTGATTTCAGGAAATGCTTTAGCAACATCCGGGCGCTCAACCTGCTGGGGCACTGTTTGACTGACTTGTCGATTTGCTGTCTGGTCAAACAGAATAATGAAGTGGTGGGACTCAAGTTGGGCCAGGTCATTGGCGTGCCAACCACTAACGGTCATTGTTTCCCCACTACTAAGATTATAAGAGTCGAGGCATCCCTGGTTGGCTTCGTCGCCCTTTGTGGTTGGGCTGAACCAGAAGTCAACGTAGTCACTATTCCCATCCTTGTCACTTGAGTACCGACTGATCACCTGAAGCTGGTGACTGAGGTTGACTCCTCGCAAGGAAAAGTTGGTACTGAAGCCAGATTTACCGGCCCCTTCCACGTCTGGATAGGCTATGACAACGTCGGGGCGCTTAACTGCATGGCCAACTATTACACGGCTGACTTCCCGATTTTTGTTTGTCCGGTCGACCATGATCAGGTAATGGTACGGTTTATCGGCTGCCAGATTGGTAGCGTGCCAGCCTGCTAGCTGTAGCTTATTACCATCAACAGTGACCTGGTCAAGGTGGGCATAATTACCCCTATTCACCGTGACGGGTGCAAACCAGTAGTCGGCTGCATTGCCGTTACCATTCTGGTCATCGGTATAACGACTGATGATTTGAACCTCACCAGTGGTTGCCGCTGCCGTGCCGAGGTTGAATCTAGTCCGAAAGCCAGATTCTTTTGCCCCATAAACATTGTGGACCGTGGCCGCGTCATAACGTTCTATTGGCTGGCTAGTGACGTTGACCCGGCTAAGTTCACGGCTGTTGGTCCGGTCATAGGCAATGATGTAATGGTAAGGTCGCCCCTGCGCACGGTTGGTAGCGTGCCAACCACTGACACTCAGCTGACCATCATCATTAAACTGGGCCTGGTCCAAACAGGCCTAATTGCCCTGGTCGGTGGCATTGTAGCTGGGGTTCCCATTGCTGTCGAAAGCCAACTGCTGACCAGTTGCACTTGCACTGGCGTTAACCGTCTGTGCTTGAGCAGTCGCCGTCGTGGGGGTGGCCGAATCGGCCTTTATTTGGGCCTGATTCATTAACAAAAAGAAGGAACAGCTCGCCATTATTAAACAGCCAGCAACTCCTCGCTGTGCATAACTAAAACTATTTTTCAAAATAAGTCCTCCCTAATCTCACAAATCATGTAATTACATGAATCCTCCTTCATTATATGATATTTTTTAATGCTTGGTAGCGCTTTCTCGGCAAAACAAAAAATGCGGGTAGGCAATGGTCATCCTACCCGCATTTCATTTTTAATTCTGAAAAAACGCTGCAATCAAAACAGACTAAGCTGGTTCTTATCCGGCAACTTGTCGATAACGTGATTTTCCGTCATGAAATCGATAAGGGTTTGTGAGACCTTCCCCCGCTCTGCCAAGTCCTGCTTAGAAAGGAACGGGCGCTCCTCCCTGGCCGCAACAATTTGCTTGGCAACGTTGAGACCCAGCCCCGGAATCGCCCGGAACGGCGCTATCAATGAGTCACCATCAATCAGCCAGTTAGAGGCGTCTGAACGTTTCAAGTCAACCATCTTAAACTTGAAGCCCCGCTCCAGCATTTCGTTTGCCAGTTCTAGAATGGTCAGCAGACTCTTTTCCTTGGCACTGGCGTCATTGCCCTTCTCGTTAATCTCCGCCATGCGAGCTTTGACTGCTTCCTTGCCGTGTGCCATTGCAACGACGTCAAAGTCATCGGCCCGTACAGAGAAGAAGGCACAGTAATAGACCAGTGGGAAGTAAACCTTAAAGTAGGCGATTCGCAAGGCCATTAAGACATAAGCGGCCGCGTGGGCCCGCGGGAACATGTACTTGATTTTCAAACAAGAATCCATGTACCACTGGGGAACGTTAGCTTCTTTCATTTTCTTTTGCCAGTTATCCGGGATTCCGCGCCCGTGACGGACTGATTCCATCACTTGGAAGGAGGTTTCGGAGTCCAAGCCATAGTGGATTAAGTCGGTCATAATGTTGTCCCGACAACCAATCACGTTAGCAATCGTTGCCGTCCCTTCCTTGATCAGCTCCTGGGCGTTATCCAACCACACACCGGTTCCGTGGGACAGTCCTGAAATCTGGAGCAATTGAGAATAGTTCTTCGGGTGGGTATCATTCAGCATCCCGCGAACAAATCGGGTCCCGAACTCTGGCAAGCCCAGCGTCCCGGTCTTACTCTGAATCTGTTCTTCCGTAACCCCCAATACCTTCGGACTCGAGAATAAGGACATTACCCCCGGGTCATTCATCGGAATGGTCTTCGGGTTCACCCCAGAAAGATCCTGCAGGGCACGAATCATCGTCGGGTCATCGTGACCCAGGATATCCATCTTCAGGATGTTATCGTGGATTGAGTGGAAGTCGAAGTGGGTCGTTTCCCAGGCGGCGTCCTGGTCATCTGCCGGGTACTGAACAGGCGTGAAGTCGTAAATGTCCATATCGTCGGGAACAATGATGATCCCAGCCGGGTGCTGGCCGGTCGTTCGTTTGACCCCGGTCGCCCCTTTAGACAGACGGTCTTCCTCGGCACCGCGAAATTGAACATCGTTATCCCGTTCGAAGGCCTTTACATAACCATAGGCAGTCTTGTCCGCCACTGTGCCGATTGTTCCGGCCCGGAACACGTTCTTTTCTCCGAAAAGGACCTTCATGTAGTTGTGGGCAATTGGTTGGTAGTCACCAGAGAAGTTCAGGTCAATATCTGGCACCTTGTTTCCCTTGAAACCAAGGAAAGTTTGGAACGGGATATCATGACCATCCTTCACCAGCAGGGTCCCACACTTGGGACACTTCCTTTCCGGCAAGTCAAAACCAGAACTGTACTCACCCTTGGTATAGAAGTGGGTGTACTGACACTTTGGGCACCGGTAATGTGGTGGTAAGGGGTTAACTTCCGTAATTCCCGACAAGGTGGCTACCACACTAGAACCAACGGAACCCCGGGATCCAACCAGGTACCCGTCCTTGTTTGACTTAGCAACCAACCGTTGGGCAATCAAATAAATAACGGAGAACCCGTTCTTCACGATACTGTTGAGTTCGAGCTCCACCCGGTCCTTGACCAACTTAGGTAGTGGATCACCATACCAGGCCTTGGCCGTATGCCAAGTCCGTTCCTGAATTTCTTGTTCTGCGCCCTTCATGTGTGGGGTGTACAGGCGGTCTTTGACTGGTCGAATATCATCATCGACCATGTCGGCTACCTTATGGGTATTGTCCACCACAATCTTTTGGGCGACGTCTTCACCCAGGAAGCTAAACTCCTTTAGCATCTCATCGGTCGTCCGGAAGTGAACATCCGGACGCTTTGTCCGGTTCAATGGGTTAGCTCCACCTTGGGAATTGATCAGGATCCGCCGGTAAATTCCGTCATGGGGGTTAATGTAGTGAACATCACCCGTTGCTACCACCGGCTTATTGAGATTATCACCTAACTTAACCATATTCTTAATGATATCCTCCAAGTGAGCCTGGTCACTGATGACGTGCTGTTCCAGTAGCGGTGCGTAGTTGGGCCGTGGCTGGACCTCGATGAAGTCGTAGTAACGGGCCTTACGCATCGCTTCCGAATACCCCTTCTCCATCATCGCAGTAAAGACTTCCCCAGAGGAACAAGCGGTTCCCAGCAGGATCCCTTCCCGGTACTTGGTCAGTACTGTCCGCGGAATTCTGGGTACCCGGTGAAAATACTTAACATTGGAGAAGGAAACGAGCTTGAAGAGGTTCTTCAAGCCAGCCTGGGTCTGGGCAATCAGTGTTGCATGGAATGGCCGGGCATGTTTATAGGCGTCATTTTCTGCCATGTGTTTGTTCAGGTCATCAACGTAGCGAACACCATAACGATCCTCAGCATCCTTTAAAAACTTATAAAGCAAGTGTCCCGTGGCTTCCGCATCGTAATTTGCCCGGTGGTGGTGTTCCAAGGCTACTTTGAACTTCTTACTCAAGGTATTCAACCGGTAACCCCGCATGTTCGGGTATAGGAAGCGGGCTAATGGTAAGGTATCAATTACTGGTTCCGTAATTTCTTCCATCCCGTGGCGACGGTAACCGGTATTCATGAAGCCCATATCAAAGGAAACGTTATGCCCAGCGATGATGCTACCCTTACATAGGTCCTTGAACATCCGGAAGACTTCTTCCTCGCTCTTGGAGCCATGCACCATCTCGTCGGTGATACTGGTCAAGTTAGTCGTCTGTTCTGACAGGGGGAAACCCGGGTCAATAAATTCATCAAACCGCTCGATGACGTTTCCGTCCTTCATCTTAACGGCCGAGAGCTCAATAACCTTATCATAGATCGCTGAAAGGCCGGTCGTTTCAACATCAAAAACAACGTAAGAGTGGTCCTTTAAAACCGCATGATTTTCGTTATAGACAAGGGGGATCCCGTCATCTACAACGTTGGCTTCCATCCCGTAGAGCATTTTGATTTTATTTTTCTTAGCCGCTTTATAGGCCTCCGGAAAGGCTTGGACATTGCCGTGATCCGTAACGGCAATTGCCGGGTGTCCCCACTTGCTGGCTTGGGTCGCGAGTTCACTAATCGAATTAGTGGCGTCCATCTGACTCATTTCACTGTGGGCGTGTAACTCGATTCTCTTATTATCTGCTGGTGCCATGTCCTGCCGCTCCTGGTGGCTAATTTGGTTGATATCATAAGCATTGATAACCAGGTCATGCATCCAAGTGTCTTCTTGCACGGGACCGCGGACCTTTAACCAAATTCCCGGTTTGATATTGGCGAACTGAGCTTCCTCATCACTATTACGGGAGAACTTCTTAACGGCAAACGATGAGGTATAGTCGGTGATTTCAAAGGTCAAAAGCTGGCGGCCGGACCGCAATTCACGAACCTCAGCATTGAAGACATACCCTTCAACGACTACCGACCGTTCCTCACCCTGGATATCCTTCATCTGGACAACCTCTTGCTTATCGTTAATCACCCGACCGAGTTGTGCCGGGCCTTCCGCTGGTGCACTAGGATGATTGTTGGAATGCTTCTTGACTGTATTCTTCTTTTTAATCTGGGCAATTGCCTTAGCGGCTAGTGCGGCATCGGCCGCCTCATGTTTCTCCTTTAATTCCTTAATCTTCGCCTGAGAAGCAGACTGATCAACAAAGGGGTGGATTTTAAAATGCGGAAAGCCAAACCGCTGGTATGAATCCTCAATCCGGGTCAGGGCCTTCTTTACCAGCATTTCCTTTACAATATCGTTTTCAACAACGATGGTCACCCGGCCGTCGCGAACTTCTGGAACTGTTGATAGACAAGCCTGCTGAAGCATCGGTGATTCAATAACGCTCTGGGTAACCACTTCTTCCCAGTAATCGGCAATTAGGCCAGCATCCATATCGGTTGAGGGTGAGCTGATCTGTAAACTAACCCCCGCAATATCCTTGAATCCCATTTGTAGGGACTGATAAAACTCTTTGTAGAGCTTTAACGGTAATGGCTGACGCATTATCAGATGAAATTCCCACTGTCGACTGGACCGGTGAACGACAACCGATTGGACCGCTGCTTCTTTGAAAGCGTCATTATCCTTTTCAGGGAAATGGACCTGTTCCAACAGTTTCCTAAATAACTCTTGTCTGTTTAAAGCCACTTTTCCTAAGCCCTCCTACTTAAAAAATGTGGTACCATTCCGTACCACATTTTATTTACTTATCATCAACAGATTGGTCAGCTAATTGTTTCAGTAAGATACCAACCGTATTAACAAGTTCTGCTTGCTTGACTTCAATCGTCTCGCCGGTCTTCCGAATCTTAACTTCAACAATTCCATCAGCAGCCTTCTTACCAATCGTAACCCGTAATGGAATCCCAATTAGGTCAGAATCAGCAAACTTGACACCGGCACGTTCCTTCCGGTCGTCAACTAAGACTTCATATCCCGCCTTAGTCAGCTGGTCTTCGATGTCGTTTGCCATCTTCATCTGTTCTTCCTTCTTAGCGTTGACTGGAATAACATGCACGTCAAATGGGGCAATACTGTCTGGCCAAACCAGACCATTTTCATCAGCGTTTTGCTCCGCAACCGCCGACAGCATCCGCGTTACCCCAATACCATAGCAGCCCATAATCATGTCAACCAGACGGCCGTTCTTATCCAGGACCTTTGCACCAAGCTTTTCGGAGTAACCCGTTCCTAACTTGAAGATATGGCCAATTTCAATTCCGTTCGTAAACTTGATTGGATGACCGTCAGGAGCAATTTCGCCTTCCTGAACATTCCGGAAGTCACCAAATTGGTCAACCCGGAAGTCGCGGTCAATATTAGCATTGACGAAGTGGTAACCATCATCGTTGGCGCCACAAGCCATATTGACCAGGACCTTCACGTAGTTGTCGGCCAGGATTTTAACATCTTCACCAACGCCAACCGGGCCCAAGGAACCTGGGTGAGCGCCGAGGTACTTAGCGGCGTCTGCTTCACTAGCTATTTCAAGGTCTTCACACCCCAATTCGTTAGTCACCTTAGTCTCGTTAACCTCGTCATTTCCGCGCATTAGGACTAGTACCGGTTGGTAATCGTCTTCGCCCATTTTAGCCATGAAAAGCATCGACTTCAAGATCTGGCTGGCATCAATGCCCAAGCTTTCAGCTGCCTCATCAACCGTATGTGCACCCGGTGTCGCCTGCTTCTTCAGTTCAGCTGGTTCAGCGGTTTGCTGAACACCACTAAACTTGGAAGTAGCCTTTTCCAGGTTGGCAGCGTAACCACCATCCGTATAAACAATGACGTCCTCTCCCACCTTGGCAGGGGCGGAAAATTCTTGAGAATTGTCTCCGCCAATGGTTCCGGAGTCCGCCAGGATAATCTTGTATTTCAAGCCAACTCGGTCAAAGATATTCCGGTAGGCCTGAGCTTGTTGCTGGTAAGCTTCGTCAAGGCCCGCTTCATCGGCAGCAAAAGAGTAGCCGTCCAGCATCTCAAATTCCTTGCCCCGGAGAATGCCGTACCGCGGACGGTCTTCGTCACGGAACTTATCCTGAAGTTGGTAAACAACCAGTGGCAACTTCTTATAGGACTTAATACTGTCGCGAAGGACTTCAGTAAATGATTCCTCGTGGGTCGGGCCGAGAACAAATTCACGATCATTACGGTCGCTCAACTTATAGAGGTTATCACCATAAGCTTCGTAACGACCAGACTGTTTCCATAGTTCGGACGGTAAAAGCGCAGGCATCATCATTTCGTAAGCCCCCGCTTTGTCCATCTCTTCTCGGATGATTTGTTCAACTTTACGGATAACCCGATAAGCAAGTGGCAGGTATGACCACACCCCTGACGAGATTTGGTAAATATAGCCTGCCCGGACCATCATCTTATGGCTGAGGGCCTCCACATCACTTGGGGCCTCTTTCTTGGTTGGTATTAAAATCTTTGACTGCTTCATCATTATTCTCCTTTATTCCCCCGATTACCGAATGAAATAGCGTTGAATGTCATTCCAGGTAACCAAAATCATTAGTATCAATAGTAGCATAAATCCAATCATCGTCACAATTCCTTCGGCCTTCTCCGGGATTGGTCTTCTGATAACTGCCTCGATAATGTTTAGTAGTAGTTTACCACCATCAAGTGCTGGAATCGGCAACAAGTTTACGATTCCCAAGTTAATCGATAACATGGCTAAGAAATTCAGTACACCATTAACCCCGAGTGCGGTCGCCTGGGACGTTCCCGCATAAATCGCTACTGGGCCCCCCAGGTCATTCAGGATGAAGCCGTGGGTAAACATGTGGCCTAAAACACTAAAGATCAGCGTCCCAGCTTGGGCAAACTGTTGCCAGCCAAATAACAGGCGGGCCTGGATTCCTGTCTTTTGCTGTTCGATAATCCCAATTTGACCAACTTTCTGCTTGCTCTGCTTAACCATCTTCGGTTTCACGGTGACTGATTTTGTTTTTCCAGCCCGCTGGTAAGTAAGATGAACTTTTTGTCCCGGTTTACTGGAAAGATTAGTGGCCAGTTCTGACCAGTTGTTGACCCGGACCTTACCCACATGAGTGATCCGGTCACCGGCCTTCAAGCCCGCGCGTGCCGCCACCGAGTTGGCGTTAACCTTTCCAATCTGGTTGCTGTTGGTCGGAACCCCAGCAAGGGTAAAGCCCAGGACGATAAACACCAGTAGTGACAAGATGAAATTATTCATCGGCCCCGCAAAGTTAGTCATCATCCGCGCAGGCAGACTAGCTGACTGAAACTGAACATCACGGGGAGCAATCTGAACCTGGGTACCGTCACGTTCAATGACCACGGCGTCGTGGTCAACCTCATAAGTCTTGACCTCACTTTCGTTGCCATTAACAAAGCCCTTGATCCATAAGCCATCCGTCAAGTCACTGTCCACTAGCTGAAGGGGGATACCCTGAAACAGGGTCGACTTCGAACTAGTGTTGATGGTGACAACCTTATTTTGGCCGTTTAATTGTAAAGTGAGTGGGGTCCCTGGTCGCATCTCCTCTTCGTCTTCATCGTCATTTCCCGCCAGGCGAACATAGCCACCAACCGGAAGAATGCGGACGGTATAGGTCGTACCATTTTTTCTCTTCCACCAAATTTTGGGGCCCATCCCGATTGAAAATTCACGAACCAGGATACCAGCCCGTTTGGCAAAGTAGTAGTGGCCAAATTCGTGAACAAGCACGAGAACCCCAAAAACGATGATAAACGTAATAATTGTTATTATCACAGAATCCCTTCCTTAAATAATACCAACCATGTGCAGAAGTGGCATGACGATTAACATACTGTCAAAACGGTCCAGGATTCCTCCATGACCGGGTAGAATCTTCCCGGAATCCTTAACGCCATAGTATCGTTTTAATGACGATTCAATCAGGTCACCCAATTGCCCCATAATTGACAGGATCAGTGTCAGGATAATCATGGTAACAAAGCCATCACCAACCGGGAACAGGTAAAGGTAGATTGCCAAAATAATGGTTGCCGAAATGGTCCCACCAATCGACCCTTCCAAAGTCTTGTTGGGACTGATCTTCGGTGCTAGCTTATTTCTCCCGAGCTTTCTACCAATCAGGTAAGCGCCACTATCAGTAATCCAGACAATCAGCATCCCGTACAACAGGGTCTGGAAATTAATCGCCCGGGCGGCTACAAAGTAGTGGAATCCCATCCCAATGTACAACATTGCCAATGTAATTACTCCCGCATCGTCAAAGGTAAAGCGTTGCTTTCGCAAGACGGTGTGGAGAAGTAATAAAACGACCAACAAATAGAAGCCAAACCAGCGGGTAGCCACACTAGGTAAGAAATCCAGCCAGTTATCTGGCAAGATTAATAGAGCTACTCCCAGGTAGCTAACAATCGCCTCAAAAGAAATTACAAACATCCGCTTCATTACAAGTACTTCTGACATTGCAATGATTCCTAACACAACTGCAGCAATCGTTAACGGCCAACCACCATAAATTATCAGTGGGATAAAGATGGCTAGGGCAATCACCGCCGTGATAATTCTCGTCTTCACTTTTAAAACATCCTCCCTATTGGTTCTCTAATCCGCCAAAGCGACGGTGACGTCCTTGAAACTCTACAATAGCCTGCTTTAATGATTCAGCATTAAAGTCTGGCCAGTGTTCTGGCACAAATTCAAGTTCACTATAAGCGATTTGCCATAGCATAAAGTTACTAATTCGTTCTTCGCCACTGGTTCGAATCAGGAGATCGGGGTCGGCAAGTGATCCCAGGCTGCCAGACATAAGATGGCGGCTAATTGTTTCTTCGTTAATATCATCTGGTGAAAGTTGGCCTTCTTTTACCTCACCGGCAATCTGGCACATGGCCCGCGTAATTTCATCACGACTCCCATAGTTTAAGGCAAAGTTAAGCACCATCCCATCACATTTGGCGGTGTCCCTAATGGCATTGCGGACCGCTTGCTGGGTCTGAACAGGCAGCTTACTTGTATCGCCCATCACCATTACCTGGACGTTGTTTTTAATCAGGTCCGGAACAAAGGTTGAGAAAAAGCGAATCGGCAGTTGCATCAGGTAATTGACTTCACTGCTCGGCCGCTTCCAATTCTCGGTAGAAAAAGCATATAGGGATAAGACCTTGACTCCTAATTTACTAGCCGCAATAGCAACAGTCTTGACGGTCTGCATTCCCTGCTTATGACCGGCAACCCGGGGCAGGTGCCGTTTTTGGGCCCACCGTCCATTGCCGTCCATGATGATCGCAATATGTTGTGGAACGCGCTGCGGGTCTAATTCTGGCTCATCACCAGCGGTTTTTCTTTTAGAAAACAAATTTCTCCCTCCATACTATGGCAAATGAATAATTTTAAACAAAGCGCTAATTAATTATAAAGCTCCCGTCGATGAATTATCAACTCACGGCCGCTTTTTAGCAAAAATTTATATCTAATAACAAAAAAAGGGACAGCGCGGGCCATCCCCTAGCAGGTAAATGTTTATTGGAGCAATTCCTTTTCCTTATCTGCGGCAATTGATTCCAGGTTATTAATTCCAGCGTCCGTTTCGTCCTGGACCTTCTTTTCTAGGTCGTGGAATTCGTCATCATTGAAGTCACCATTCTTGTTGCCCTTCTTCAGGTCATCCATGGCTTCACGACGAACATTACGAACCGCTACCTTAGACTTTTCCAACTCCGCTTTAACGTCCTTAACCAGTTCCTTGCGCCGGTCTTCAGTTAATTGCGGAATAATCAAACGAATCGCACTGCCGTCGTTTTGTGGCGTCAGGCCAAGGTTAGAGGCATAGATTGCCCGCTCAATTTCCTCCAAAATGCTTTCGTCGTACGGGGTAATCAGTAACTGCCGTGCTTCCGGAATCGTGATCGAAGCAACTTGGTTCAGTGGCGTTTCTGCCCCATAGTATTCGACCTTAACAGAGTTCAAGAGGCTGGCATTGGCTTGCCCCGCCCGGATATCAGCTAGGGTTCTTTGTAATGCTTCCCCCGACTTCTTCATCTTTGTTTTTGCGTCATTTAAGATTTCTTTACTCGATGCCATAATTTAGTCTCCCTCAATAGTTGTTCCAACTTGCTGGCCAGTAACAACCTTCATAATATTTCCGGCCGTGTTCAAATTAAAGACGACGATTGGAATGTGATTGTCCATCGACAGCGAACTAGCGGTGGTGTCCATCACGTGCAGGTTCTTTTCAATCAGGTCCATGTGGGTCAAGTGGTCAAATTTAACCGCGCTACTATCCTTATTCGGATCTGCGGAGTAAACACCATCGACCCCATTCTTCCCCATCAAAATTGCGTCAGCATTGATTTCTGCCGCCCGCAATGCTGCAGTCGTGTCGGTTGAGAAATAAGGGCTCCCGGTTCCACCGGCGAAAATTACAATCCGGTCCTTTTCCAGGTGCCGAATGGCCTTCCGCCGGATGTAAGGTTCAGCGATTTGCCGCATTTCAATTGACGTTTGCACCCGGGTTGGCACATCAATTGACTCAAGGGCGTCCTGTAAAGACAGGGCGTTCATGATTGTTGCCAGCATCCCAATGTAGTCTGCTTGGGCACGTTCCATACCGAGCTGGGCACCGGTAACGCCCCGCCACATATTTCCACCGCCGACAACGATAGCAATCTGGACTCCCTTATCGTGAACTGCCTTTAATTCTTTAGCAACATCCTTGAGCACCGGCGGGTTAATACCGAACCCCTTTTCGCCGGCAAGTGCTTCTCCACTGAGCTTCAAGATAACTCGATTATACTTAATATCAGCCATCATGTTCCTCCTTATCAACCTTGTAAAAAAGGACGCGCTTAATATAAGTACGTCCTTTTCGCCAATCGAACGCTTAGTTCATTTGGTCCTTAACTTCTTTAGCAAAGTCGTCTTGCTTCTTTTCGATTCCCTCACCGACTTCGTAACGGATGAAGGACTTCAGTTCACCGTTGTTAGCCTTAACGTATTCGGCAACGGTCTTGTCAGAATCCTTAACGAATTCCTGGTCAGCCAAGCAGATTTGGGACAGGAACTTGTTCAAACGACCTTCAACGATCTTGTCAACGATCTTAGCAGGTTTGCCTTCGTTCAACGTTTCTTCCTTGAAGACAGCGCGTTCGTGGTCAAGACGTTCCTTGGAAACATCGTCACGAGTCATGAATTCAGGATTGATGGCAGCAACGTGCATTGCAACATCCTTAGCAGTAGCTTCATCAGCACCCTTCAGAACAACTAAGGCTGCAATTTGACCACCTTGGTGGAGGTAAGCACCGAAGGAATCCCCATCGTCCTTTTCAACGACTTCAAAACGCCGCAGACTAACCTTTTCACCGGTCTTTTGGGTGGTACTAATGATATCATCCTTCAGGGTACCATTATCGGTCTTAATTGCCAAAGCTTCGTCAACATTGGCAGGCTTGTTTTCACTAATTAACTTAGTAATCTTCTTCAGCAGGTCCTTGAATGGGTCACTGGCAGCAACGAAGTCCGTTTCGGAGTTCAGTTCAACGATTGCGGCCGTGTTGCCGTTAACTGCGATATCTGCTAAACCTTCAGCAGCAACCCGGCTGCTCTTCTTAGCAGCCTTGGCGATTCCCTTTTCACGAAGGTAATCCATTGCCTTATCCATGTCACCATCACTTGCAACCAATGCCTTCTTGGCATCCATGATGCCGGCACCGGACTTCTTTCGTAATTCCATAACTTGAGCAGCTTTAATTTCAGCCATGACAGAGTCTCTCCTTTAACAGTTAATAAGTTTTACAAAAAAGGACTGTTTGTACTCAGGGCCACAATGGTCCATAACACAAAACAGCCCAAGTATTAATCGTTTTTTAAATTACTTGCCTTCAACACTGTTCTTAAGGTTCTTCAGAGAATCTTCACTAACAGTAGTGTCTTCAGCAGTTTCTTCGGCATCCGCATCTGCTTGTTGAGCTTCATCTTGACCTTGCTTACCTTCAACAATTGCGTCGGCCATCTTAGAAGTAATCAGACGAACGGCACGAATTGCGTCATCGTTAGAAGGAATTATGTAGTCGATGTCATCTGGGTCGGTGTTAGTATCAACCATGGCAACGATTGGAATGTGCAGCTTTTGTGCTTCCTTAACAGCGATTTGTTCCTTGTGTGGGTCAACGATGAACAGTACGTCTGGAATCCGTGGCATGTCTTCGATACCGCCAAGAAACCGTTCCAGCTTTTCACGTTGCTTAGTCAGAACAGCAACTTCCTTCTTTGGCAGAACATCAAAAGTGCCATCTTCAGACATCTTCTTCAATTCCTTCAGACGAGCGATCCGGGATTGGATAGTCTTCCAGTTGGTCAAAGTACCACCTAACCAACGGTGATTAACATAGAATTGGCCTGCACGGGTAGCTTCTTCTTCAATAGAGTCTTGCGCTTGCTTCTTGGTGCCGACAAAGAGAACAACCCCACCATCAGCGGCAACGTTCTTCATGTAGTCGTAAGCAGTATCGATCAGCTTAACAGTCTTTTGTAAGTCAATGATGTAAATACCGTTACGTTCAGTGAAGATGTATTGTTCCATCTTTGGGTTCCAACGACGAGTTTGGTGACCGAAGTGGACACCTGCTTCAAGCAATTGCTTCATAGTAACAACAGACATAAAAATACCTCCAAATTGTTTTTCCTCCCCATGAGTCGTCTAAGAATGGGAACCACTATTGGCACATCCCTTCTTATCGTCACAGGTGTGTTATATGTTATTAAACACCGTTTAATAGTATACAAAAAAGCTTGTCTAATGACAAGCTTTTTAACCTTTTCTTTTGGCGCTTTGATGGTTTAAGGCAAAATAGTGTGCCACGTCGATTCCATGCGCCTTCAAGAACCGATCCTTTTTCCACCGGGGCTGGTGCTTAAAATGGTATTCCGCACTGAGGGCAGCGTTCTTACTGTTGAATTTTTGATGGTAAATCAGTCGGAGGGGGTGACGGCTCTTTACACGGGTGTACTTAGCCCCCTTATAAGCCTGGTGCTGGTCAAAGCGCCGTTGGACATTGTCGGTGAAGCCACAGTAAAGGCTGTCGTCGGCACAGTATAAGACGTAGATATAGTAAGGTTTATTCTTTGCCATATAAAAGCTTCCTCACTGCCGGAAGGTATTCCCCATCGTCCCCGTTGACAATAATTGGCGGGACGACCTTCATCCCCCCCGGCTTTCCATCTTTGATCACTTCAATCAGCATCATATTCGCTTCTCGTCCGGGCTTTGGATAAATAAAACGCAACCGTTTGGGAACCAGGCGATGTTCCTGAAGGGTCGTCATGATTTCTGTTAATCGGTCTGGACGGTGAACCAGGTATCCGTGCCCGTTCATTTTCAACAGGCCACTCATTTGTTTTGCGACCATCATGAAGTTCGTCTTAATCTCGTGGCGGGCAATTGCAAGGTAGCGGTTGGGGTTACGTTGACTCTTTTCTGTAACGGGAAAATAAGGTGGGTTGCAGAGGACCACATCGACGGAATCCTTCGGCACCTGGTTAAAGACATCAGCAATGTCCATATTCAAAACGCGGTAACGATCATCAAGTTGGTTGAGTTGGATACTGCGGGCGGCCATATCCGCTAGACGCTCCTGGATTTCCACTTCAGTAAAGGTCCCGCCCAACTTGTTATGAAGAAAGAGGCCCACTGCCCCATTACCGGCGCACAAGTCGACTGTCTTCAGGAGGTGGCGGTGATTGGGTCGGACAAAGTCGGCCAGTAAAACTGCATCGAGGGAAAAGGCAAAGCAAGTCGGACTCTGAATAATTTTGACATCCTGACTATATAGTTGGTCAATTCGCTCGTCGCCACGTAATAATTTCGTTGGTTCATTCATCGCTATTTCCCCTTTTCTCCTTGCAAGTTAGTCTTTTTTTAGTCATACTTTAGCTTTGAAGTATCATTTAAACAGATTGGAAGAATAAAAATGCTCTACACATTCTTAGTAAAAATCGTCAATCCATTTTTAACGTTAATTAACGGGCGTACCCGTATCTATAATCGGGAAAACCTCCCCGATGGTAACTACATTATTGTAGCACCCCACCGGACATGGATGGACCCCGTTTTATTGGCCCTTGCCGTCTGGCCAAAGGAATTTAGTTTTATGGCCAAAAAAGAGTTATTTAAAAACCCGATTGCGGGTCGGTTTTTGAGGTCCCTAAATGCCTATCCGGTAGACAGAAAGCACCCCGGCCCATCAGCCATTAAAACACCGGTGAAGTTTTTACGAAACGGTAACCTTTCCACAATTATTTTCCCTAGTGGCTCCCGTTACTCAGACAAGCTCAAGGGAGGTGCAACCCTGATTGCTAAATTGGCGAACGTGCCCCTCGTTCCGGCAGTCTACCAGGGGCCCCTCAAGTTTGGGCAACTCTTTACCCGGAAGCCACGTCAGATTGCTTTTGGCAAGCCGATTTACGTTGACCGGAAGAAAAAGCTAAATGAAGAGTATGAGGCTGAACTGGAAAAAAAGATGCAGGAAGCCTTTGATGACCTCGACAAGCAAATTGACCCCAACTTCGTTTACGTTATGCCCCCTAAGCCCAAAGACGATGATTTTTAACTAAAAATATAGGGGCTCTGACGACATAAGTCTCCTATATAGTTGAAAATGCTGCAGTACAGTACACAAAGGGACTCTAGTGTACGGAAATCCGCACACTAGAGTCCCTTTGTGCTTTCTAAAGACTTGCTTCGACGGGGTGGTCCCTACAGGCTAGCTTTGCGTCGAAAAACGAACTAGTAAGCTAGTTCTGTCGCACTCCCATTCTTTTATATAAGTCACCCGACCAATTACTTATTAGCCTTTCGTGCTTGTGCCTTCATCGTTTGCATCATTTGATGTAACTTCCGGCTGGATGGCTTCTGCCCCATCTGGAGCATCATTGTCCGCAACATTTCCTCAGAAATCGGGGGATTATTACGAAGATAGTTTTCCATGTACTTACGAGCACCGAAGAAGCCGATTAATAAACCAACCAGCAGCGCCAGAATGACAAATAAAATCGTCATACCCAAGATTGCTTCCTCCTTTGTTAAGTTACCTTTTCATCTTACACGAATGTTTAACACTTGAAAAGTAGCAAATTAAATTAATCGTCGCGGAGACCTTTCTTTCGCTGAATCTCCTTCACCTTTTCAGGCGTAACTTCCTTGCCCTCATCATTGTAGATCCGCATCATCTCAATGTTGCTCCGCATGGTCTCGCGGAAGTTCTTGATGTATTCACGGCGCAGGCGTTCGCGTTCTCGTGTTTCGGCCTCAGTAAGGCCTTCCTTCTTATTTTTGTGGGCAAGCTCATTGATCCGCTTTAATAGCTTTTCCTGTTCCTTTGATTCTGTCATTAAGCTGACCTCCAGTCCTTTAATTCACAATATCATTTTAGATTAATCACTTTTTTTGTCAATCACGAACGTACGTTTGAAATTCCGGTAAGCCTATGATATCCTTAAAATAATAATATATTAATGAGGTGCTATAATGGCAAAACCGGCAAAAAATAAACAAATGGCTGTTCTGAGCTTTATTCACAAGCAGGTCACTGACCACGGTTACCCACCAACCGTTCGTGAGATTTGTAGTGCGGTCGGTCTTTCATCAACTTCAACCGTCCACGGTCACATTAACCGTCTAATTGAAGGAGGCTTTTTGGAAAAGGACCCTGCTAAACCACGGGCACTGGAAATCACGCCGAAAGGGCTGGACCTCCTGGGGGTAAAGCCACGACAGACGAAGATTCCCCTGTTAGGGGTGGTTACGGCGGGCCAACCAATTCTTGCCGTAGAAGACGCCACGGATTTCTTCCCAATTCCACCTTCCATCCAGGATAATAATGACTTGTTCATGTTGACCATTCGGGGAACTAGTATGATCAAGGCCGGCATCTTAAACGGTGACCAAGTAATCGTCCGTAAACAGTCTACCGCCAAGAACGGTGATATTGTCATCGCAATGAACGATGATAACGAGGCAACCTGCAAGCGATTCTTTAAGGAAAAGAACCGCTTTCGCCTCCAACCCGAAAATGACACCATGGACCCGATTTTTCTTAAGAACGTTAAGATTCTGGGAAAGGTTGTCGGTCTCTTCCGCGATAATATTTTCTAACAGCTTAGCGTTTAAAGAGCGTCAAGACTCGTAGATACGAGTGCTGGCGCTCTTTTTATTATTGTCGTTTATAGATTCGCTGGTGGTTTTTTTGCCCAGCGAGAACAAAGGGGGCATGGTCATTGCTGAGGTCAAATTCTACGTCCTGCTCATCCATTCCCAGCTGGTGGTTAAACATGTCCTCATACTCCGTAATCGAGACCTGGTGCCGCTTTTGAAGCATTGCTTGGACATCATTAGTGTGGTCCAAGAAGTGCGGTTGAACGATTCCCGTGTAAAACTCACCTTCGGCACCAGAACCATAACTAAACAACCCTAGCCGGTCGCCAGCATTGACCTGCCTATTTTGCAGAAATGAAAGGAGGGCGAGATAGAGTGAACCAGTATACACGTTGCCGACCTGGCGGCAGTACAATTGACTGGCGGTAAGTGCCGTGCGCAACCGAGTTGCCACTTGATCATGCCGGTCACCGAGGGCCCCTTCTAAGGCTTTCTTCCCCATTTTGGTGAATGGTAGGTGAAAAATTAGGCCCGCAAAATCATTGAACTGGCGACCAGTCATCATTTGATAACGGGTAAATACCTGTTTGAAGAAGTCAACGTAAACGTTGGTTGAGTATTTACCATCCACCATTGCCTCAGTGGCGTACAGGGGACGCCAGAAGTCCATCACGTCTTTTGTCAGGTTCACGCTGGTCGGTTCAATTGCTAGAATGTGGGGGGTTGCGCTAATCAGCATGGCGACGGCACCTGCTCCCTGGGTAACCTCCCCCGCCGTTTGCAAACCATAACGGGCGATATCGGTAGCAATGACTAGCACTGTCTCTTGGGGGTGTAGCGCTACCAGGCCACGGGCAAATTGAATTCCCGCCGTCCCAGCGTAACAAGCCTCCTTAAGTTCAACCGCCCGTACATAGTCGTTGAGGCCTAGCAATTCTTTGATGTTAATCGCACTTGCCTTAGAGTTGTCGACCCCCGATTCAGTAGCCACGATAATTGTCGAGAGGTGGTCGCCAACCTGCTTGGTCATAAGCTTCCGGGCAGCGGCTGCTCCTAACGTGACAATGTCTTGAGTGGGCGGAACGACGGCCTGCTGGTCTTGGCCAATTCCAATTGTGTACTTATTAGGATCAACACCCCGCACCTTAGCTAATTCGCGGAGGTCAATATATTCATTTGTCGTGGCGAAAGCCATCCGGTCAATACCAATCTTCATACAATTATTCCCCCATTTTATCCATCGTTTTGTTTAGTAATTCATCAACCGTGTTGTTACCAGAGTTGTTGGCGTGCCCCTTCGTCCAGGTAAAGTGCAGCGCAGAGAAACGCGGTAACAGGCCTAAGATTTCCTGCCATAATTGCTGATTTGCGACTGGTTTGCCCGTTGAGGTCCGCCAGTTACGGCGCCGCCAACCGTTTAACCACCCCTTCATGATGGTGTCCAAGACGTAATGTGAGTCGAGGGTTGCCACAATCTTTTTATCCTGCCAACTAAGTTCAAGAAGTCTGTTTAGGGCATTAATTAGCCCCAGTAACTCCATCCGGTTATTGGTACTGCCCCACTCACCACCAGTTCCAGTAAGCCGGCGACCAGCGCCCTCAATGAGGTAAGCCCAGGCAGCCTTGTCAGTTTGCTTGACGTGCTGACCAAGTTTGTTTCCGTGGTTACGTGAGCCACCATCGGAGTACAAGCGGACTTCAGGCTGGTCGGTAGTTTCTTGTTGGTCCCCCAACGCTAACTGCATCTGTTCAGGTTGCCGCATTGACCGTTTAGATGGGGCCGCGAGCCAAGCCTGCGCTTCACTTAAAGTCGAAAAGCCCCGGTAAACTGCACCAGCGTAGCCACTTACTTGTTTTTGACCCGCCGGCCATGAATTGTATATTCCCGGCTGACGACCTTCTTTTACGACGTAATATTTTTTTGCCATAGTGCTCCTGCTTTTGATTTGATCTAAGAATAACCGTACCGTAACGCTACTACCATGACTAATATCTATTACAGAATAGTAACTGTTAAGGTTCTGAAAGCCTTCAAACTACATAAGTTAGTAGCATTTTGATGTACGATTTAAGTAAATTTGCCCATTCCGTGCACCAACTTTATCTTTATAATGTTTCTTCATACCTAATAAAAAGCACGAACCCTTGATATTAAAAGGTTCGTGTTTTTCTGTGTTTCCACATTTTTTATATATAAAGGAGAGTACAGGATTTGAACCTGCGCGCCCGCTCTACACGGGTTCGCCGGATTTCGAGTCCGGTGCATTACCACTCTGCCAACTCTCCATCGTCAACTTCTATATTGTATCAGATAAGCCCTGAAAGGTAAAGTGGTCTCCTTAAAAATCCCGTGTCTAGTTAATTATCTGCAATATTATAGGTGGTCTTACCATTTTTGGCACTATAAACCGCCTGGTCAGTGTTGTCTGGGTTAACGATTCGAATCGTGTAATCACCATTCAAAGCAGTCGAAACCTGGCTGGAATTCTTCTTGATCGAATTGGTCAAGTTTGACCACCCCATCTGACTAGCCTGGCTAGGGTCACTTACGATTGCCTTGACGGCTTGAACCGTATTGTCCGCCGTTGGTTTGATCGTATAAGTATTGTTCTCCTTGTTAAACGAAACCGTTCCTAACTTGGAATACCCTTTTTGAAGCTGACGCAAAACAGCCATTTGGTGGTTAGGACTCCCCTGCTGACCACCATTGATTGTGCTGAAGCCATTCGAAAAACTGCTCTGACTAACCTGTTGACTTGAAGAACTAGATTGGTTTGAAACCTGTTGATGCCCCTTAAAGACCGGCAGATTAATTGTCCCAAAAATCACGGCAATTAGACTCAAAACAACAATAACCGTTCCCGACTTCCATTCACGGTAACGTTGCCATGAGTTTGCTAAATAGAAGCCACCGAGAATCAACATCAGGCCGCCAAAAATAACCAAAAAGATCATTGTTAAACTCCTTTTCAAATATCCTTGATATAAAAATAAGGGTGTGACTGTAATGCCTCACCCTCTATTTTTAAAATTCCATCAGTGCCTTAACGTCGTAGTCCTTAACCCTTTCACGTCCATGAAGAGCTTTCAACTCAATCAAGAAAGCACAGCCAACGACAATTCCGCCCATTTCTTCAACCATCTTGATTGTCGCGGAAATAGTCCCACCAGTCGCCAGCAGGTCATCGACAACGAGAACCCGTTGTCCTGGTTTAATTGAATCGTATTCCATCTGCAAGGTTGCACTTCCGTACTCCAAGGTGTAACTAGCACTGATTGCTTTGCGAGGTAGCTTCCCCTTCTTCCGTGCCGGTGCAAAACCAACACCTAATTCACGGGCAATTGGGCAACCAACGATAAAGCCACGGGCCTCGGGGCCTACGACCATATCAACATTCTTATTTTTGGCGTAATCAACCAACTCATCAGTTGCTTGCTTGTACGCTTCACCATTTGCCATCAACGGTAAAATATCCCGGTAGATAATCCCCTTTTCTGGATAATCTGGGATACTGGCAACGTATTTATAAAGGTCTAAAGTCATAACCAGAAAATATCTCCTTTAATCTTCCTTCAGGCACTGTAAAACCCATTTGGCGAGTGCTCCAGCATTACTGTAAAGGAGCGTCTGTTCAGCCTGGTAACGGGCAAGCTGCGCCTGATAGTGGTCCGTTTGTTTTAAATCGGCCTTTTGCGTATTCTTGGCAAGGTTTAAAACACCATTACTAATTGTAACAAATCCTACCTCAGAAAACACATTAATCATCAAATTTAACCGAACTTCATTAATTCTTAAATAACGACTAACCGCTGTCCGCTGGCCTGGCCACTGGATATTTGCCTGTCGAGCCAGAAAACGGTAAATGGCGGCAAAGTCATCCCGGGTGGGGAGCCCGGCAAGATAAACACTGTTGTTTTCAAACAGTAATAGGCGAACCAGGGCGGGGCTTGCGCTATCCTTTTCGAAGATCTTGGTAAAGGCCGCTAAGCTCTTTGGGCAATCAACAACCGTCACTGCCTTACCAGCAAAGTCAGTCGTGGCCGCCTGGTCAATCGATAGGGCTTTTCCGTCCCCAACGTGAGGTGCAATGTTTTCCCGTAACCGAGTATCTTCGACAACATAGAAGCCCGCTTGGCCAAAATGGTTAGCAGTCAGGTGGCTTGTCCGCTGGTCGAGGATAACTGTCCCCCGGACACGGATATCAGTGAGTAGTAGCTGGACTGTCCGCTTCCCCTGCCATTCATTAACACTCAGCTTAGCAACCAGGTCAACTTGGCCGCCTTGGTCCTCGAGGATTGGTGCCAGTTTTCCCTGGTTAAAGGCAACAACGGTCACCTGACCGTTTAGGGAAAACTTAAGGTGGTCATTGTTTTTTCCCATCGTGCGAACGTCACTGGGCTGGACATCATTAAATTCGAAAATGGGTTCCTCATTACCAGGGCCAAAGGGGCCGAGTTTTTGAATTTCCTGGTACAGTTGCTCATTAACATCCCCTGCCCGCAGCTGGGCATCAACCACCAACGGAATTTGTTTATGGCTATCAAATTGCTGCTTTTGCGCCTCCGCAAGCAACGCCGCCCGCAGTTCGTCAGTCTTACTTAATTCAAAGGATAAGCCACAAGCAGCGGGGTGCCCCCCAAAAGTCGTTAAGAGGTCACGATGAGGATCAAGGGCATCAAAGAGGTTAAAGCCAGCGATACTACGCCCGGAAGCCTTGGCCACTTCACTCCCGTCATTAGCACTGGCAACAATGGTCGGCTTCCCCGTCTGGTCCATGATTCGACTAGCAACAATCCCTAAGACGCCTTGATGCCAGTTATGACCAACCAAGAGAAGGACCGGCTGATCTAGTGCATGGGCTGCCTGCGCACTTGCTTCCCCCATAATTTGGTCAACCAGTTCGCGTCGTTTCTGATTCGCCGCTTCAACCTGCTGGGCAAGCCGGCTACCTGTTTGCTCGTCAACGGTTGTCAGTAGTTCGACCCCGGCATTAGCATCGGCAATACGGCCCAGCGCATTAAGACGGGGGGCAATCGTAAAACCAATGTCGGTGGAGGTCAGCTGTGCTTCATTCACCCCTGCCGCTTGCAGGAGGGCGTGAATGCCGGGACGCATCCCCTGACGCAGAAGTTGGATACCGGCCCCAATCAGGGCCCGGTTTTCATCGGTCACGCTCACAACGTCGGCAATTTCACCAATTGCCAAAAGGTCCAGCATTTCTTCCGGAAATTCATCCTGCAAGGCCCAAACCACTTTAAAGGCCACTCCCACTCCCGATAGGTCAGGAAAGGGGTAATTGCTCCCGGGATAGCGGGGATGGACGATGGCGACCGCGTTTGGTAGTTCCCTCGGGAGCTCGTGGTGGTCAGTCACCACCACATCAACCCCCTGGACCATTGCGTTGTCGATCACGTCTTTTCCACTGACCCCATTGTCAACCGTGATAATGAGCTTTGTGCCAGCCGTAATGATGCGTTGGTAGGCGTCTGCATTGGGCCCGTAACCATCCTTAAAGCGATCCGGAATATAGTAGTCAACGTTTGCCCCAATTTCGTTTAAGGCTTCGTACATGACCGCGGTGCTTGTTATCCCATCAGCATCATAGTCGCCGTAAACGGTTATCTTTTCGTTTGCCGCAATCGCCTGTTCAATCCGCTCAACCGCCTTGTCCATGTCATGCAACTGGTGGGAATCGTGAACCGTCTGCAGGTCGGGCTGAAGAAAGGCCTGTGCAGCATCAGCTTCTTTTAGGCCCCGGTTAGCAAGTAACTGCGCCATGGTCGGCGAAACATGTAGCTGACTGCTTAAATCATGGCGGACCTTCTCATCCGCCACTGGCTGAAGTTGCCAAGCATAATGTGAATTAATCATTTCTATCCCTCACATCTATCCAGAAAATAATAAAAGGCGGTGTTCTCCCACTGCCTTTGTCCTTTCCCCTCACGTCTCAGACAGTTGCACCGCCATCGTCCGCATCCGGGTATTAATTACAGCTCTTGCTTGTTTTGTTGGAAATCAAAGAACTTCTTAATTGCCCAGTCGCCTAGGCCAGGGAAGACTTGGTATGCCCAGCCAAGGTAGGAAACATAGCTGGGAACATTGATTTCCCGCGTCTTGTATCCGACGTTGTTCCATACCCGCCGGGCAAGCTCATCCGCCGAAATAAACATCCACTTTGGTAAGTGACTACGGTAGTTGCCATTGTGGTCTGCCTTATCAAAGAACGGCGTATTAACCGGTCCAGGATTAACCGTCAGAACCTGAACGCCGTAGTCAGCCACTTCCATCCGCAAGACATTATCAAACTGAATAACCCCAGCCTTAGTAGCGGAGTATACCGCACTGTTGGGCGTCGGGATCTTACCGTCCGCCGATCCTAAGTTAATAATGGCTCCATAACCCTGGTTCATCATCTGCTTGGCAACACAGCGACTGATGTACATCAAAGCCAGCAGGTTAACGTCGTTCATCCCCTTCAACGTCTTGTAGGACTGACTAGCAGCCGGAGCGAACTTCCCCAATCCGGCTGAGTTGACCAAGACGTCGATGCCCCCAATTTGGTGGGAGATTTTATTAAGGACCGCATCGATTTCATCGGGCGAAGTCACGTCCATTTGGTAGGCAAATGCCGGCCGACCAGAGAGTAGGAGACACTGTTTGGCAACCGCGGAAACCCTTTCCTTATTGCGGGCAGTTACTACCACAATTGCTCCCCGCCGGGCGGCTTCTAATGCCAACGCCTTGCCAATTCCACTGGAACCTCCGGTGATTAAAACCACCTCGTTTCTTAGGAAACGTAAAGTTTTCACTCTTCTCATCATTGCAACCGCCCCTTTATTTATTAAATGGAATGTCGATGATATCAAAATCGTTGACTACTCGTGTATTCGGGAATACATCCCGGACCTGGTAGGCCAGCTGGTAGGCCGCTTTGCCGGTGTAGCGGGCCGAAATATGGTTCAACAGCAACCGCTTTGCCCCTGCCTTTTTGGCGATTTCCGCTGCTTGGAGACTGGTCGAATGGTAGTAATTTTTAGCCATTTTGTCCTCCCCCTTGGCAAACGTGCTCTCGTGGACCAGAACATCAGCATCTTGAGCAAGGGTCACCGCGTTAGCTGTCTTCCGCGTATCACCAAGGATAGCAACAATTCTGCCCTTTTGAGGGTTACAGATGAAATCATGGCCATCAAGAATACGCCCATCATCTAGGGTAACCGTCTTGCCGGCCTTCAACTGACCGTAGATTGGACCAGATGGAATGTTCATCTCCCGCAGTTTAGCAACCTGAAGTTCGCCGGGATGGTCCTTTTCAACAACCCGGTAGCCATAGCAGGCAACTTTATGGTCCAACTTTTTTGCAATCACTTTAAAACTACCGTCGTTAAAGACTTCCCCTTCGTGGTCAATTTCCACAAAGTGAAGGGGGTAGCTTAGCCGCGATTCACTGACCTGTAATGCCGTCACCACAAAACGCTTAATCCCCACTGGCCCATAAACGGTCAAGGGCTCGTGCCCTCCTTGAAAGGAGCGCGAACTCAATAAACCAGGAAGGCCAAAGATATGGTCACCATGCAGGTGGGTGATAAAGATTTTCTCAATCTTCCGTGGCCGAATCGTTGTTGACAGGATTTGGTGCTGGGTGGCCTCACCACAGTCGAATAACCATATTGCGTTGCGTTCTTCCAGTAGCCGTAGTGCCACACTAGATACATTCCGCTGTTTACTTGGCGATCCCGCGCCAGTTCCTAAAAATTCAAGTTGCATTATATTCCCTACCTTCTGAACACACAATTACTGAATAAATTCAAAGACGAACTTTCTGATCCTTACCAGGTCGCCATCCTTAACCCCACGTTCACGGAGGGCATCGTCAACCCCCATCTGCCGCATTTGCCGGGCAAACCGTAGCTGACTTTGCTCGTGATTAAGGTCCGTCATATCAAAGAGATGGAGTAACTTAGTACCACCAAGGACCCAGGTTCCGTCTTCGTCCCGACTGATCGTGAAGGCTGGCTCCTTATCTTCTTTGTACTCCTTCCCGGCCGCTTCATACTTAGGAGTAAGTTTTTCATCATGACTCTCGCTGTCAAATGCCGGCGTCTGGTCTAAGAGGTCGGCCGTCAGTTGCATCAGCTGTTGGACCCCCTGGTGCTTAACCGCCGAAATTGGAAAGACCCGGGGAGTTTCTTCCAGCGTATCGTCCGTTGCTAACTGAGCCTTAAAATGTGCCAAGTTCTTTTCCGCGTTTGGCATATCCATCTTGGTAGCGACCACGATCTGGGGACGCTTTAACAGTTCTGGATCATAGTTAGCCAGCTCGTGGTTAATTTGGCGGAAGCGAGCAATTCCCTGATCCGCGTCCTCGCTACTCATGTCAACCAGGTGCAGAAGGACCCGCGTCCGTTCAATATGCCTTAAGAACTGGAGTCCCAAGCCAATCCCCTTTGAAGCGCCCTCAATTAGTCCGGGCATATCAGCCATAGCGAAGTCCCGACCATCAGGCAGCATAACCATTCCCAGGTTCGGGACCAGGGTGGTAAATTCATAGGACGCAATTTTGGGCTTTGCACCAGTAACTACCGATAAGAGGGTCGATTTACCAACGGATGGAAAGCCAATCAAGCCTACGTCGGCCAGCATCTTCAGTTCCAATTCCAAGTAGCGGTCCTCACCGGGTTCACCGTTTTCGGCAATCTCCGGTGCGGGATTCTTGGCACTAGCGAAGTGGATATTACCGCGACCGCCACGACCGCCCTTGGCAATTACCAATTCTTGACCCTTTTCCACCAGGTCACCAATGATTTCCCCAGTATCAAGGTCCCGAACAGTCGTCCCCTGAGGTACAGCAATGACCGTATTTTCAGCGCTTGGCCCCGTCATTTGCTTATTCATCCCGTTACCGCCATTTTTGGCTTTAAAAATCCGGTGGTAACGAAAGTCCATCAGGGTCCGTAACCCCTCGTCGACTTTTAAAATAATACTTCCGCCGCGACCGCCGTCACCACCGGCTGGGCCACCATTAGGAACGTACTTTTCCCGGCGGAAGGCTACCATTCCGTCGCCACCCTTACCGGCATGTGCTTCAATCTTGATTTGATCTACAAAGGTATTCATGTTTATTTCTCCGATCTGTAATCTATATACTACCTAGTATATTTTAAAAATGAGGGACCGTCAAAATCAATTGTGACTGCTTCCCTTCGCCACTTCTGCGTTCTTTTGAAGGGAAACCTTAATCAGTTGGGCGGTCGGCCGGTTAATACCCAGAGAATGAATCTCATCAACTGAAGCCTGGGCGATTTTGGTCACCGAACCGTATTTCTTTAACAACTTCGTTCGGGTCCGCGGGCCAACCCCCTTAATCTCGTCCAAACGAGAACTCAAGGAGTGCTTGGTATGAACATTTCGGTGGAAGGTAATTGCGAACCGGTGGACTTCATCTTGAATCCGCTGAACCAGGTAAAAGCCCTGACTTCGGGGGTCCAGGTTGACATGCTGATCTTCATCACCAAATAGGAGGTCCGCAGTCTTGTGCTTATCGTTTTTGACCATCCCCACAACCGGGATATCCAGACCAAGTTCGTTCTCTAAGACGTCCTTGACAGCGTTCATTTGGATTTCACCACCATCCATAAAAATCATATCCGGCATCGCCTTGTTTTCACGCAGGAGGCGACTATAACGCCGTCTGATCACTTCCCGAGTACTGGCAGCCTCATCCGCATGGTTAATGACCGTCTTAAGCTTATACTTACGATAGAGCTTCTTTGCTGGTTCCCCGTCGATGAATACGACCATCGCGCTCACCGGGTCGGCTCCCTGGATGTGGGAGTGGTCAAAGGCCTCAATCTTATGCCCAACCGGTAAGCCGAGGGCGTCGGTAATCTCCTTCATGGCGCCAGTGGTCTTCCCCTTGTCCATTTCTAAGAGGCGGAATTTTTCATCGAGGACCAGGCGGGCGTTCTCAGCCGCCATGGCCATCAGGTCGCGTTTTTCGCCCCGCTTGGGAGTCCGGACCGGCACCCCGAGGATTTCACCGATTTCCTTATTTGGGAGTCCCTTGGGAAGGAGGATTTCCTTGGGCAAGATATTATTTCGCCGGTTATAAAACTGAAGGATGAAGCTGGTCATTTCTTCAATTGCCGTGTCAACCACGGGGAAGAGCCGCTTCTCCCGTTTCATCAACCGTGCCTGCCGAATGAAGAAGACCTGAATTGAAAGCCAGCCCTTGTCCATGTAAAAGTTAAACAGGTCCCGTGGGGTCTTGTCGTTGGAAATAATCTTCTGTTTTTCAACCGTCACTTCAATGTAGTGAATTTGGTCACGAATTTCCGCTGCCCGCTCAAATTCGAGGGCTGCCGCTGCCTTATCCATCTTCTCCGTCAACTGCCGCTTCACCGTTGCGGTGTTACCATTTAAGAAGGATTTAATCTTCTTGATTTGCCGGTCGTACTCCTCTTGGGGAACCTTTTTAAAGCAGGCTCCGAGGCATTGCCCCATGTGGTAGTACAGGCATGGCCGGCCCTGGTAACCGTTACACCGGCGCAGCGGGTACACCTTTTGAATAAAGTTAACCGTTTCTTCGGCTGCATAGACGTTGGGGTAGGGCCCAAAGTAATAGGCCCCGTCCTTTTTGATCTTGCTGACGATTTTAACCTGGGGGTCGCGCTCATTGGTAATTTTAATGTATGGGTACCCCGTCCCCCGTTTAAGTTTGATATTGAAATAGGGTTGGTGTTTTTGAATCAGGGTAATTTCCAGCAGGAAAGATTCTTTATTGGTCGATGTAATAATGGTTTCAAAGTCGGCAACTTCAGAAACCATTTTGGCGACCTTCCCCGTGTGGCTGCTCTTAAAATATGAGCGAACCCGGTTTTTCAGGTTCTTGGCCTTACCAACGTAAATAATCTGACCATTGATGTTTTTCATCAAATAACAGCCGGGCTTATCCGGCAGTAATGCTAATTTATGTTCAAGATAATTGCTTGCCATCATAACCCTCCGTGAGAAATGCTAGTATAATATTATAATTGAAGATGCTGGCTGATGGCAAAGATTGTGTCTGCTTCCTGGCCATTTATTTGCAGATTTAATCTTGCCTATGCTATGATACACAAAAAAGGAGCGAGCAAAATGGGCTTAGTTACCAGACGAAGTGAGCAGCTGGACCGGCTTTTCGACCAGTTTGCCATTGATCCAAAAAAGAAACTTCCTAAGGATAAGAAAGCCAAAGAGGAGCAAGAAAAGAACAATAAGGCTGATAAGAAGTAGCCGTAACCATAAAAGGGGCCGAGAAAATGTGTTTTCTCAGCCTCTTTTCTGTTTTCTAGATTGTTGTACCGTGTATTTCCAACTTCTACTCGTTAGCCTGCTTTTTGAAGCCCGTAGGATACCGCTTATTTAATTCAGCGATGTTTTCTCTTGCCACTTCATCAAACGGGATATCAGCCCATTCGGCAATTTGTGACAGGTACCATAGGACATCACCCATCTCGTGAATAAGTTCTTGGCGGTCGAGCTTTTGCCCCCGAAAGGCATAATTCTTGACTAAATCCACCACTTGCCCAGACTCACCTGCTAAACCAAGAGCACAGTTTGTCAGGACTTGCTCATTGCCGTAAAGCGTTCGTTTGGCAGCATTTTGGTATTCGTTAAAGTTCACTTCTTGCTCACCCCCGTTTGCTTTTCTATCCATTCCCAGACGGCCGCTTGGCCATGTTTCTTTACTGCTGAAAAGAGAATCAGGGGGGTCTGCTTATCCAAGCCTAATGTCTTATTGACCAAGCTTTCCTGCCGGTTCCAGGCGTTGCCCTTGACCTTATCAATCTTCGTGGCCACTACCAGGGCCGGAATATTGTAGTACTGGAGCCACTGATACATACTGACGTCATCATTGGTTGGGGCGTGCCGACCATCAACCAGAAGAATCGTCCCCCGCAACTGCTCCCGCTGGGTCAAGTATTCTTCAATCATTTGGCCAAACCGTTCCCGCTTCTTTTTAGAAACCTTTGCGTAACCGTAGCCCGGAACGTCAACAAAATAGAGTTGGTCCTCAACATTGTAGAAATTCAGTGTCTGGGTTTTACCAGGCTGACTGGAGGTGTGGGCAAAATTCCGCCGGTTAATCAATACATTTGTCAGTGACGACTTACCGACATTGGACCGACCAACCAGGGCAATCTCTGGGTAGTTGGTCTGCGGATACTGGTTAGGACGAACCGCGCTGATCGTCAAGTCTACGTTGTGAACCTCCATCGTTGGTTGCCTTCCTTTGCTTACGAGGCCTGCTCGTCTTTCATAATGTACTTAGGTTCGGTGTGGTGCGTAACACAACGCTTGTCAATCACCACTTTAGCCACGTCACTACGACTCGGCAGGTCAAACATAACGTCTTGCATTACGTCTTCAATAATTGACCGTAGTCCCCGGGCACCGGTATTCCGGGCAATCGCCAGTTTAGCCATTGCACGAAGGGCACCATCCGTAAAGCCTAATTCACTGCCATCAAGACGAATCAGTTCTTGGTACTGCTTTACCAGTGCGTTCTTAGGTTCAGTTAAAATCCGGACGAGATCATCTTCGTCAAGTTTTTGCAATGCCGTCATAACTGGCAGCCGCCCAATAAACTCCGGGATCAGGCCGAACTTTAATAGGTCCTCTGGAATAACGTGTTGCAGGATGTTCTTTTCGGTGATGTTGTCCCGTTCTGCAGAGCTGGTTCCAAAACCAATTGTCTTTTCACCGACCCGTTCCTTAACAATGTTTTCGATTCCGTCAAAGGCCCCACCAACGATAAAGAGAATATTACTCGTATCAACCTGGATAAATTCCTGTTGAGGGTGCTTCCGACCACCTTGCGGCGGAACGTTAGCGATTGTCCCTTCAAGGATCTTCAGCAGGGCTTGCTGGACCCCTTCACCGGAAACATCCCGGGTGATTGAGACGTTTTCGCTCTTCTTGGCAATCTTATCAATTTCATCAATGTAAATAATACCCTTTTCGGCACGGTCAACATCGAAGTCCGTCGCCTGGAGGAGCTTCAAGATGATATTTTCAACGTCCTCACCAACGTATCCAGCCTCGGTCAGAGTTGTCGCGTCGGCAATGGCAAACGGAACGTTCAAAATCCGGGCAAGGGATTGGGCTAAATAAGTCTTCCCCGAACCAGTGGGGCCAATCACGGCAATGTTACTCTTTTGTAGTTCCGTATCGTTGTTATCTCCGGTGACCATTGCGTTGACCCGCTTGTAGTGGTTATAAACAGCAACAGCCAACGTCTTTTTAGCGTCACTTTGGCCGATTACGTAATCGTCAAGTTCCTTAACAATCTCTGCCGGCGTTGGGACGCGGAAGGTGTTCTTAGCACCGTCTTCAGCTAATTCCTGCGTGATGATTTGCTTACACAAGTCAACACACTCGTTACAAATATAAACGCCTGGTCCAGCTACAATCTTTTTAACTTCATCCTGTGACTTACCACAGAAGGAGCAGTGAATTGAATCCATATCACTGGTATCTTCAAACATTTATAGACCTCCTCTAAAACTTATGAAACCATCATACCAAAATTTTACCGCGAATTCGAATATTCTGTTCGCTATCGTGAAATCCTCTCGAAAATGTGAACTACTCGGACATTAATGACCGCGCTTCTGGGAACACGGAGTAGTATTTAGGATATTATACCTGTATTCAAGCTACCTAACTTACAGAACTCCACTCTTTTACCATGGCTAGTCCCTAGCCAATAGCTTTTAATCCTTGATGCAAGATATTAACTGCCGCATTAATATCGCGATCGTGATGGTTACCACAGCTTGGGCACGTCCATTCACGAATTTGTAACGGCTTTGGTCCGCTATGGTAACCACAGTGGCTACAAATTTGGCTGGTATAGTTTGGCTTAACCACCATTAAACGTTTACCATACCAGGCACATTTATACGCCAACATGGTCCGGAACTGATACCAACTGGCATTCGCAATCGCTTTAGCTAGACAATGATTTTTCTGAAGGTTTTTGGCTTTCAAATCTTCAATGACAATTACGTCGTATTGCTTAACCAAGGTCGTTGTTAGTTTATGCAAATAATCTTTGCGCTGGTTCGCTACCTTGACTTGGTAACGGGCCTTTTGTTGCTGTGCTCGTTGCCAGTTTTGGTAATCACTTAGTTCTTTCTTGAAGGCCTTGTGGTTATGGTTCCATTGACAGACGGTAACCGTCGCCTGATGTTTCCGTTTGGCATACTTACTCTGCCAA
>NZ_AZGM01000137.1:21064-28389 GCF_001435935.1 Limosilactobacillus panis DSM 6035 | reverse complement strand
TTCCGCCCATTTAGCATTAAAAGTTTCGTACTTAATCCCATCAGAACTAATGGCTAGACTAGCGACTCCAACGTCGATGCCGACTGCTTTTCCTGTTTTTCTCAGGTGTTCGGGAGCCTCAACCGCCACTTGTAACGATAGATAGTAACGGCCAGTGGGCTTAAGGCAAACCGTATAGCACTTAATCTTGTCATTAGCTAACAATGTTGTTTTGCTGGTCCGAATGCTGCCCAACTTAGGCAACTTAACCCGCCGCTTAGCAAGCACCCGACAAACTGACCGCCCCGTATAAGCTTGGCGAATAGCATGACACGATTTAAAACGTGGGTAACCACCCCGATGTTTAAATAACATCTTAAAAGTTTGGGCGAGATTATGATTGATCACGAGGAAGCTAGTTGAGTCACTCACCCTAAGAAATGGGTATTCTTGCTTGAGTCTCTTCAGTAGATAATTCATCCCGTATTCATTGACGAAGTGACTACTAGGATTATTTTGATACCGCTCCTTGGCCATCGCTATTGATTTCAAACGAAGCAATCGTTACCAAACATCTGCCACAATTGTTCCCTTTGCTGGGCATTGGGATATAGACGAAGTTTGATTCCCTTTATAACTTGTGCCATTTCACCACAATCTTTCATCATTGGCCAGTCAACAAAGCTAATTAATACCTGAACACCACTCTCTGTTAAAGACATTATATCACACACTAAAACGTATGTTCGGTTGAAAGGTTAAAAAATAGGCAATTCATCACGTCCTTAAAAGAACGTGTTTCCTTGCCCGTTTTCAAAAAGTCCCCAGCGTTCGATAGTTCGAACACTAGGAACCTTCTTACAAGTGATCTTGATAACCTCCCAATGGATATTACTCCATTAGTTAATTACCTACTTGTCGGTCTTCTTGTCATCAGTCTTAACTTGCTTTGCTGAATCAGCTACCAAGTCAACGGCCTTCTTAATCTTGATATCATGACTCAACATATCCTTGGACAGTGCCTTTTCAACGGCATCTTCTTCCATACCGTATTGCTTTGCCAAGTCCTTGATTTCGTCCTTGATTTCGTCATCACTGGCTTCAATGTTAGCATCGTCAACGATTGCTTCCAGAACTAAGTTAGTCTTAACTCGTTGTTCAGCATCGTTGGCAAATTGCTTCTTAAGGTCTTCTTCCTTAGTACCAGTGATTTGGAAGTACATCTTTGGACTAATCCCTTGTTGCTGCATACCAGCAAGGTATTGTTGCATTTGCCGGTTAGTGTCTTCATCCAACATTGCTTGTGGGATATCTTCGATTTCGGCATTGGCAACTGCCTTTTCAATGGCAGCGTCTTCGATTGCGCCCTTAGCTTGGTTGTCCTTTTGTTCTTGGAGTTGCTTCCGAGTCTTGTCCTTCAGTTCATCCAAAGTATCAACGTCTTCGTCAACATCCTTGGCAAAGTCGTCGTCCAGGTCTGGCAGTTGCTTTTCCTTGATTTCGTGAACCTTAACCTTGAAGGTTGCATCCTTACCGGCTAAGTTCTTAGCATGGTAGTCCTTTGGGAAGGTAACCTTAGCATCAACATCGTCACCGGTGTTGTGACCAATCAGTTGGTCTTCAAATCCTGGAATAAAGGAACCAGAACCTAATTCAAGGGAGTAGTTGTCGGCAGAGCCACCGTCAAACTTCTTACCATCAACGCTACCTTCGTAGTCGATGACAACGGTGTCACCCTTAGCAGCTGGCTTATCTTCCTTAAGGACCAATTCAGCTTGTTGTTGACGCTTCTTTTCAATTTCAGAGTCAACATCAGCATCTGAAACAGTCGTGTCTTGTTCAGGAACTTCCATTCCCTTGTAGTCACCAAGCTTAACTTCTGGTTCAACTGCTACTTCAGCAGTTAAAGTCCATGGTTGACCCTTTTCCATGCTCTTAATATCAATCTTTGGTTGGTCAACCGGCTTGATTCCAGCTTCTTTAACAGCATCACTGTAGGCAGCAGGCAATACCTTGTTTAAAGCATCTTGGTACAGGGATTCTTCACCATACATTTGGTTAAAGATTTGACGAGGAACACGGCCCTTGCGGAAACCAGGAACCGTAATTTTCTTCCGGGTTTCGATAAAGGCTTCGTCAATTCCCTTGTTAATAGTGTCGACATCAATTTCAAAAGTTAATGTCCCCTTGCTGGCATCGCTATCGCGTTCCCATTTTGCTGACATTTTATTTCCTCCAATAACAATCAATTTGACCATTACTCTATCAAGTTGGTCTTTACATACTTTATTAGTTTACCGTACGACCGCTACAATTGCAACTAAATGGGCGTTTTCCGGCCCCAATTTCCCATAAAATTTAAAAGAAAAAAGATCCGGATAAACCGGACCTTTTAATTAGCCTGACTAAAAATTAGTCTAAGACTTCGGATACCACACCGGCACCAACAGTGTGTCCACCTTCACGGATGGTGAACTTCAGACCCTTTTCAAGGGCAACTGGCTTTTGCAGGTTAACAGTGAAGGTAACGTTATCACCAGGCATAACCATTTCAACGCCATCTGGCAATTCAATCGTACCAGTAACATCAGTAGTGTGGAAGTAGAATTGTGGACGGTAGTTGGAGAAGAATGGAGTGTGACGGCCCCCTTCTTCCTTGGTCATAACATAAACTTCACCCTTGAAGTTCTTGTGAGTTTGGATCGAACCAGGTTCTGCCAGAACTTGACCACGTTGTACTTGGTCGTGAGAAATACCACGAAGAAGGATACCAACGTTATCTCCGGCCTCACCAAGGTCAAGAGTCTTGTGGAACATTTCCAAACCAGTAACAGTTGACTTCAGAACGTCTTCAGTCAGACCAACAATTTCAACTTCGTCACCAATCTTAACAGTACCACGGTCGATACGACCAGAAGCAACAGTACCACGACCAGTAATAGTGAAGACGTCTTCGACAGGCATCATGAATGGCTTGTCAGTAGGGCGCTTTGGAGTTGGAATGTAGTCATCAACAACATCCATCAAGTGAAGGATAACCTTTTCTTGTTCTGGATCACCTTCAAGAGCCTTGAGGGCAGAACCACGAACAACAGGAATATCATCACCAGGGAAATCGTATTCGTTAAGAAGGTCCCGAACTTCCATTTCAACTAAGTCAACTAATTCGTCATCGTCAACTAAGTCGGTCTTGTTCAGGAATACAACGATGTACTTAACACCAACCTGACGAGCAAGAAGAATGTGTTCACGGGTTTGTGGCATAGGACCATCGGTAGCAGCAACAACCAGGATAGCACCATCCATTTGTGCGGCACCGGTGATCATGTTCTTAACGTAGTCGGCGTGACCTGGAGCATCGATGTGTGCGTAGTGACGCTTTTCAGTTTCGTATTCAACGTGGGCAGTGTTGATAGTGATACCACGTTCCTTTTCTTCTGGAGCGGCATCGATATCAGCGTAATCTTCTTCCTTTGCCAGACCCTTAGCTGCAAGTACCTTAGTGATAGCAGCAGTTAAAGTAGTCTTCCCATGGTCAACGTGGCCAATAGTACCAATGTTTACATGGGGCTTTGTACGTTCATAATGTTCTTTTTCAGCCATTAATGAAAACCTCCTGATAATTTACAAGTATAATGCCAGTCGTTTCTTTACGAAATAACTGACACACCCTTATGTGTATTGTACTACTTCTTTTCGCCAATTGAAAGCTTTTATATCAAAGGCTTGAAGAAGAATTCTTAAATATAATATCAACTATCTGACGATTTGTAAATAATATTGTTAATGTTTTTCACTTAAATCATCAATTATCTTCGTTAAGGCGTCCTGGAGCGGACCTACCGGGTTCTGTTGACCCTCCCTCTTCCCAGAAATCTTGTCAATCAGGTAGTCAATCCACTCCCCTGGTGAAGTCACTTTCTCATCAATTAGGGGGTAGAGGAGCATCAGTTGAAGCTGTAACTCCTGGCTTGCTAGTTGAAATTGGGTGGGATTTTTACTTCCTAGTCGACGGTTAAGCTCCTGACGAAGTTCCTTGACAATTGTTAGATCGTCAATCTCCTGCAGCTGACTGGGGTTAATCTGGTAGTCCTGGTTGTCAATCCACCGTAATGTTAGTTCTTTATTGACTGCCGCCTGACGAAGGGTATCGATTATCGACGCTTTGATCAGTTCATGGGTAAACGGGTCGCGCAAGAGAAACTGGGCACCGGTAAGGTAGTCGTTGAGCGGTAGTTGCTGGGCTTCACTAAGCCGCTCCTGCTGCTCACTCAAAGAGCAATCGCCAAGGTGGTAAAAAGAGCGAAGAAGCGTGCGAATCGTTACCTGATATTTTTGATTAGCAGCCATTTCAGCCTCACAAATGTCCCTTCGCAGGGTGTCTTGCCAAGCAGTTGGCAATTCAACGATAAATTGACGAGCTGCCATGTATGACTGATTATGCAACATTAGATGCACTCCCAGACAGGCCTCACGATAGGTTTCCGTGAATGCTAATGGCTGCTCAACGAAGTACACAAACGCCCTTTGGTACTGCTTTGCTTCGTAGAGGGCGCGAACCAAGTGGCGGCTCACATCATCATTTGGTGATTCGTTGATTAGGTCCTCCAGAATAACAGCACTATCCAGCCACTTTTCGTCTGCCATCAAATGGAGTGCCTTCTGATATTTTTCATTTTGTCCTTTATCCATTGTTTCCCCCTTAATCGCTCATACCGCACTTATTTATTCCTGAAGATGGGTAGCATAAGGAGGTTTACCCTCCCCAAATATAGGAAAGACTGAGAAAAAGCAAAAGTTTTTTCTCAGTCCCCAATATATAAATTAACATTTTTAAGTGGCCATTTTTCCGGCCTGCCCACCATTACTGCTGGTGGCTCTTATTTTCATTTGCCGCCTGGTGCTTGCGTCCGCGGCCACGACCACGGTGCTGTTTTTCTTTATGTGGCCCGCTTTTTCCTTCTTACCCTTACTTTCAGGTGCCTTTTTAGACTTCTTCTTGGAATGCTGGTTGATTTCCATAATTACTGGCAAGATAACGGGGTGCCGCTTAGTCTGGTCGAACAGGAAGCGGTTAAGCTTCTCCCGAACATCCTGCTTGAGATGTCCCCAGTCAAATTCCTTCTGGTCTAAATTGTCTTGAACGACCTTTTCAACCAGGTCGGCGCTTTGTTTCATCAGCTGGCGGTTAGTCTTTACAAAGACAAAACCACGGGATGTAATCTGGGGCCGGGCAACGATTTTCTTCTTCTTTCGATCGATAGTGGCCACAACCACAAAAATACCGTCTTCAGAAAGGACCCGGCGATCACGGAGAACAATATTCCCAATATCACCAATGCCGGTCCCATCAATCATTGTATTGCCCACATCAATGTGTTCACCAATGTGGAATTCACCATTCTTATAGTCAAGGACATCTCCCTTATTAGTAATGAAGATGTGGTCTGCAGGGATGCCAACCTCTTCGGCTAGTTGAGCATGCCGGTCAAGCAAACGGTATTCCCCTTGGATTGGGATAAAGTACTGTGGCTTCATGAAGTTTAACATCAACTGTTGGTCATTTTGGTTAGCGTGTCCGGACGGGTTGAGGTCGTCCGAAATAAACTTCACTTCGGCCCCGGTCCGGTAAATCATGTCCTTAGTCTTTTGGACTTCCGTCTCCTGCGCGTAAGATGGGGTTGTCGTTACGAAGACCAGGTCACTATCGCTCAACTTGATCTTAGGGTTATCACCATTAGCAATCTGTTGCAGGGACTTGATTGGTTCACCCATCTTCCCCGTTTCCAAAATTACTACCTGGTTTGGATCAAGCTGGTCAGCCTCCTTTATACTGATTAACAGGTCCTTAGGTAGCTTTAATTTACCCAAGTTCATCGCCGTGTCGATGATTTGCTCAATGTCACTTCCGGACAAAACCAACTTTCTGTTAACCGCTACGGCAGCGTTAATGATTTGCTGAACACGCATGATGTTAGAAGCAACGCTGGCAACGATAATCCGCCCATCCTGGTATTTAAAGGTCTCCTTAATATATTCACCAATGTCCTTTTCCCGGGTTGAAGCACCGGTAATTCCCGCGCCGGCTGAGTCACTCAAGAGAGCCAAGACACCCTGAGAACCAACTTCCGCTAACCGGGCCAAGTCAGTTTGGTAACCCTTGGTAGCCGTTTGGTCAAACTTGAAGTCACCAGTGTAAACAATGTTGCCTTCATCAGTACCCACGACAATCCCTAATGTTTCAGGAATCGTATGGGTTGTCTGGAAGAATGAAACGGTGACATCATCAAAATCAATTGCCGTTGCTTCATCAACAACGTGAAAGTCGTTGAATTTTTTAACTTCCTTATGCTTCTTAACGGCAAGTTTGGCCAGGGCAATGGTCATCTCGCTCCCGAATACGGGAACATTGAAGTCCATCAAGAAGTACGGCAAAGCACCAATCGAATCAGCGTGACCGTGGGTCAAAAATACCCCGACAATCTTATCCTTATGTTTGCGAAGGTATTCCCAGTCAGGAATTACAACATCAATTCCCATCAGCTCATTTTCGGGATACTTTAGACCCGTATCCAAAATAAAGATCTGGTTGTTGACCTCAACAGCATACATATTCTTACCATTTTCGCGTACCCCGCCAAATGGGATAATCTTAATTTTACTCATTAACTAATATGGCTCCTTTATTTAATTGTGTCTCACTGCTTGATTGGCAACGAGAATTTATTTCGATCCTGAATAGCTATTAATATCTTACCACATTCAGTGTTAACTATGGGAACCAAAGCAATTTAAAACGTGAACTACTCGGCCATTAATGACCGAGCTTTTGGGAACATGAAGTAGTATTTAGGATATTATGCCTGTATTCAAGCTACCTAACTTACAGAACTCCACTCTTTTACCATGGCTAGTCCCTAGCCAATAGCTTTTAATCCTTGATGCAAGATATTAACTGCCGCATTAATATCGCGATCGTGATGAGTACCGCAGTTTGGGCACGTCCATTCACGAATTTGTAACGGCTTTGGTCCGCTATGGTAACCACAGTGGCTGCAAATTTGGCTGGTATAGTTTGGTTTAACAGTTACTAATTTCTTACCATACCAGGCACATTTATACGCCAACATGGTCCGGAACTGATACCAACTAGCATTCGCAATCGCTTTAGCCAGGCAATGATTTTTCTGAAGGCTTTTGGCTTTCAAATCTTCAATGACGATTACGTCGTATTGCTTAACCAAGGTCGTTGTCAATTTATGTAAATAATCTTTACGCTGGTTCGCTACCTTAGCTTGGTAACGGGCCTTTTGTTGTTGGGCTCGTTGCCAGTTTTGGTAATCACT
>NZ_AZGM01000137.1:0-21054 GCF_001435935.1 Limosilactobacillus panis DSM 6035 | reverse complement strand
TGGTTCCATTGACAGACAGCAGCCGTCGCCTGATGCTTCCGTTTGGCATACTTACTCTGCCACTTGGTTGCTTGCTTTTCCGCCCATTTAGCATTAAAAGTTTCGTACTTAATCCCATCAGAACTAATGGCTAAATCGGCAATACCAACATCTATCCCGACTGCTTTTCCCGTCTTTCTTAAGTGTTCGGGAGCTTCAACTGCCACTTGTAATGACAGATAGTAGCGGCCAGTGGGCTCGAGACAAACCGTATAGTACTTAATCTTGCCATTAGCTAACCGGGTTGTTTTGCTGGTGCGGATACTGCCCAGCTTAGGCAATCTCACCCGCCGTTTAGCAAGCACCCGACAAACTGACCGCCCCGTATAAGCTTGGCGAATAGCACGACGCGATTTAAAACGTGGGTAACCGCCCCGATGTTTAAATAACATCTTAAAGGCTTGGGCGAGATTATGATTGACTACCAGGAAGCTAATTGAATCACTCGCCCGAAGGAATGGGTATTCCTGCTTGAGTCTCTTCAGTAGATAATTCATCCCGTATTCATTGACGAAGTAACTGCTGGGATTATTCTGATACCGCTCCTTGGCCATCGCCAACATTTGGTTCCAAACGAAGCGATCATTACCAAACATCTGCCACAATTGTTCCCTTTGCTGGACATTGGGATAAAGGCGAAGTTTGATCCCCTTTATAACTTGTGCCATTTTCACCACAATCTTTCATCATTGGCCAGTCAACAAAGCTAATTAATACCTGAACACCATTCTCTGTTAAGGATATTATATCATATCTTAAAACGTGTGTTCGACTAAAAGATTTAAAAATGGGCAATTCATCACGTCCTTAAAAGAACGTGTTTCCTTGCCCGTTTATAAAAAAGCACCCCACAAAATGGGGTACCCTTGCGACTGAAATTACCGACGTAATCCCAGTTCCTTAATCAATTCACGGTAAGCAGGAAGGTCAGTCCGGCGTAAGTAAGCCAAGAGGTTACGACGGTGACCGATTTTCTTCATCAGACCACGTTGTGAGTGGTAATCGTGCTTGTGAGTACGAAGGTGTTCGTTCAGTTCGTTAATGTCAGCGGTTAATACTGCGACTTGAACTTGAGTAGAACCAGTGTCGCCTTCGTGTGTTGCAAATTGCTTAATGATTTGATCCTTACGTTCTTTAGAAAGAGCCATGATCAATTTCCCACCTTTCAAATTTGTGTATGCCTAGTTCTAAGTACGACGTCGGTGAGGATCGTCAAACTGAGAAGAGGCAGGACGTTAAACGTCGATATTAATATACGTCATTTAACGGATTTTTGCAACTCTTTTCATCAATTACCGTGCTATTACCGGTAAACTATTGCAATAAGGCCCAGTCTTTTGTATAATGACAAATGTTGAAAATTCTGGTCAACTGAATACCGGGTATCGGAGGTGAAACTCATGCCAATTATCAAATCAGCGATCGAACGTGTTAAGACTAGTGAAAAGGCCGAAGCACGTAACGCTTCCCAATTAAGCCACATGCGGGCTGCTATCAAGAAGTTCGACAAGGCCAAGCTTGCTGGTGAAGGTGACCTTGATCAATTATACAAGGACGCTATTTCAGCAATTGACCGTGCCCACTCAAAGGGTCTTATCAAGGCTAATAAAGCAGCTCGGGACAAGTCCCGTCTGTCAGCTCGTTACAACAAGTAATGAGTTTTGTTAAGGCAACTTGTGTGAAGTTGCCTTTTTTCTTTCTTCAACATACATTAAAAGGTCAGCAGGTTTCTGCTGGCCTTTTTCTATCTCCTAAATTCAGATTAGCGTTGACTATACTTTAACATAAAAAGTTGAAAGAGAAGTTCTGGATCGCGTTGGGTCGTCTTTAGCGACCGTTCGATATTAATTAGACCCAGGTAGGCATTCTCTAACGCCATCATTGAAAACTGCCGAACAGTCCGCAAGCCTAGTTTTACCCGGTACGGGTGAACATTTAGTTGACTCGCCATGCTTCCTTGACTTAGACCCCGGTGAGCAAGGACCTTAAGCTGAATCAGTAAGCGGAACTGACTTACCAGTACGGCGTTTATTTGTAAAGGTTGTTGCTGCCCTGCTAGTAGCTGCTGGTAGAGGCTTAAAGAACGTGGTTGGTTGTGTTTTAAAACCGCCGTAACCAGGTCAAACACATTTTCATCGAGCGATTGCGGTACCAAGTTTTGCACCATCGATGAATCAATATGCTTCTCTTGGTAAGCAAGAATTTTTAATTTTTCCGTATTTGCTTTCATCAGGCCGTAGTTCGCATTGGTCCGTTGAACAAGTTCGTCCATTGCCGCCTGGTCAATCGTGAACCCCGCCAACTTTAGCTCACGAACAACCTGTTGCCGTGCCTGACGTTCATCCAATGGCGCCGCGTCGACCACCACTGCACTCTTTTTTAGTTTCTTAACAACCTTTTTTCGCCCATCAAGTTTCTCATATGGTGCCAAGAACACTAATGTCGTCGATGGTTCAGGATGTTCAAGGTATGTTAAGAGACCGGGAATATCATGATCAACCTTTCCCTTTCCCCGCTCGTTAGTTAAAAAGAAGGGCTTATTGACCAGCACAAGACGCCGTTCCCCAAAGAAGGGCGCCGACATTGCATCGTCAAGGGCCGTTGCAACAGGGGTTGTTTCCATGTCGTAGCGACCAACATTCATGACCCGTTGTTCAGGCGGAACCAACTTAATAAACTGCTGAACTGCTTCATCTAAGAGAACCTGCTGAGTTCCTAATACCAGGTACACCATTGCCGGTGTTGTTGTCTTCAATTGCTTAGTGAGCTCGGCAACGTCCATTTTATCTCGTCTCCCCTTAATTTAGTCTGCCACTTTCCACTTTGGCCGCGATAATTGTATTTTATCATTCCATACTGCTGGGTGGAAAGGGGCTTTATGTTTCTACATTTCAATTCTTCAACAACGTCATCATTGGGGTGGTGATAGCGGTTAAACCGCCCAGCAGAGATGATCCCAATTTGAGGATGGAGGGTATCTAAGAACTGGGGATCACTGGCGGTTCGACTCCCGTGGTGCCCTAATTTAAGGACGCCAATCCGCAAGTCGGGATAACGTTGTAAAACAGCTCGTTCACCCTGCCGGTCTAAATCACCGGTAAAGATAAACGACTGCCCACCAAAGTTGCCGGTTAAGACCATTGAATCCTCGTTCTCGCCATCACCACGATTAAAGGGATGGAGTATTCTTAGCTCCGGATCTACTTGGTCACGGTCGGTCACACCCCGAAGCTGTCCAGTGAAGTGGCCATTACTTAACCGCTTGATTAGTTGTGCCTGATCCTCCATTCCTGCCGGCACGGCGATCTTACGCACCCGCATTTCTTTTAGGAAGGTCGGTAAATAGCCGATATGGTCCGCATCATGATGGCTAAGATAAATCGTATCAATGGTCGTAATTCCCCGACTCTTCAGATAATTGATCGTTGCCCTTTTCGCGCCATCACTATGCACGGTCATCCGCGCCCACTGCGGTTGTTTGAAATTTAACTTTCCCCCGGTATCAATCAGCATCACCCGCCGGTTAAGTGGGGTCCGAACTAGGATACTATATCCTTGACCAATATCCACGAAGGTAACTTCCCCAGCGAGCGGAAAGTGGATTACCGTGAAGCATACCAGATAGGCAACAAGCAGGTAATCGTATTTTTTGAATGATGGCCGTTCGAGAAGCCAGAGCGTCAATATAAAAAAGGCAAGGTTCCAAAACAGTGGTGGCTTTCCAAAGGGAATCATCCCCGGAATTTGTCCGATAGTACTCAAGGAGTGCTGAAAGAAAATCAGCACCTCGTTTACGAACTGTCCGACCAAAGGAACGCAGTCATAGGTAACTGCGCTAACCACCACCAGCGGAAAAATAACGACAGAGAAGAATGGAATCATAATAAAGCTGGCAAAAAAACTTAGCCAGTGAACCTCATAGACATTTGCTAATATCGACGGTAAGCTCACGAGGCCGAGCCACCAACACCGCTTAAAATTACCTATCTGAGGGTTAATCACGTGGAGGACTAACGATAATAAATAAGTCAGTTGCCCACCCAGGTTTAACAATAAATAGGGATTCCATGCCATCCCAATGAGAAGGCTAATTGCCCAGCCATCCAAGGCGTCGATTTTTAGTATTCGGTGACCAAGAATAAGCTCCATCATAATTACCGCCCGAATAAGGCTAACCGAGCCGCCACCAATTATTAAATAGGCTGGTAAGAAAAATAATAAGCACCAATTAACCAGTTCGAGGTCAAGCCACAAGTAAGTGGCAGTCATCCGTACCAAGGTGACTAACAGGACGACGTGCATTCCGGAGATACAGAAAAGGTGGATAATTCCCAGCCGTTTTGCATTCTCCATCAATTCCCCAGTGTCCTGAGTCTGCTCGCCGATTATCAATTGTTGACAATAGCCGGCGAGCGGCCGGGGCATCCGGTTGAAAAAAGCAATCAGTCGCCTGCGGATAACGTGACAGCAAACTACAATATTATACCGGCGCAACGGTTGTATCGTTTTAACCTCTTTGATGCGCAGTTCATTGCAAATTCGTCGCTGATAATAATAGCGCTGGGTATCAAACTGGTTATCATTAGTCGCTGGAATAATGGGCTGCCGGTCCCCCGTCACCTGCCAAACCGTTGGTAATTTTGACCGGGTAAAACGGGATAACTCTTCTGGCGTCCGCGCCCGAACCATTGCCGTGTCTTTTTGCCATGTACCAGGATAGTGGGCCGTCAAAAAGACTAAGCTTCCATTATGCCGCACCTCATCCGGATAGATGACAATTCGCCAGGTCCCTGCTTGTACATTCCGAAGCGTGTGGGCACCGACCCAGTGGTTAAAATTTCCTGTCAGGAGGGCTAAACCGACAGCAACGAGGATACTTGTTAAAAGGACTTGCCGTTGGTGTAATTTAAAAATGCGCCAGAAAAGATAACCAGCAATCAAAAGAAGCCACTTATTTTCTGCCGCAATCGCCGTTGCTAAGGTTCCCGCCAGCATTGCCGGGAAGATCCAGTAATGACGAATCTACTTTTCCCCAGCACCCGGGTCAATATACTGATCCAGGTGAACTTCATCGAGAATATTGGTGTCTAATTTAATTTGGCGTAATTTGACATTCTTCATCTTTATTAACTTCATCGCGTAATCATCGTTATGGTAGTTACGGATGTAGTTAATTTCCTTGATTCCCGCCTGGAGGAGGCTCTTCGTGCACTGCAGACAAGGAAAATCAGTGACGTACAGGCTGGCACCATCCATTGACATCCCGAACTTAGCACACTGAAGCAAGGCATTCATCTCAGCGTGAATTGTCCGGACACAGTGCCCCGCGCGAAGGTAACATCCTTTGTCAATACAGTGGTCATCACCGGAAACAGACCCGTTATAACCACCAGCAATGATTCGTTTATCACGAACAAGTACTGCCCCCACTGAAAGCCGCGTGCATGTGCTTCGTGAGGCGAGCAAAGCTGCTTGGATCATAAAATACTGATCCCAGTCAATCCGTTTTTTCACTCTATCACTCCCTTAATTTAAGTTTAGTATAGCAAAAAATATTCATTAGCCAAAAAAATTAGACAGATAATTGATCTTTTATTTTTGCAACGGTTTTCTCACCAAATCCCGAAACCTGGTTTAACTCATCGACACTCTTAAATTGGCCGTGCTGTTGGCGGTACGCCAAAATCAAATCTGCTTTCTTGTCACCAATCCCCGAAATTTGACAAAGCTGCTCCTTGCTTGCCGAATTAAGATTAACAATTGGCTTGTTATCATTACTTTTGCTGGGAGCAGTACAGCTCCCAGCCGCCAATTCAGCTGGTACCTGCTCACCCTGGGTTGGCACATAAAGTACTTGCTGGTCAGTAAGTTCCTTTGCTAAATTGACCTGGCGCATATCTGCCGTGGGCAAAGGTCCACCAGCGGCATGGAGCGCTTCATCAACCCGCGCACCCCCGGTCAAGCGGTATACTCCGGGACGCTTAACCGCCCCTTTTATATCAACACAAACTCGACCGGTGTGCAGCGAACTAGTGCTTATTGACGACGTGCTAGCAGGCGTTGTGAATTTTTGATCAGTGCTTGCTTCGCGATTAGTCACCAAACGGCCAACAAAGAAGAGGAGGAGGGTAATGACAATTGCTCCACCAATTAGCTGGCTACGGTAGTTCATCCATAATTCCCTTATTCTTTCCATTTCATCCCCTCCACCTAATAAATACGGTAATAAACAAAAAAGAAACGGAAAAACTTAATTCTCCGTTTCTTTTTAAAATTACTAACGGTGACTTTCCAGGTAGTTAACCGCCTGCTTAAAGCTGGTCACTGGAACAACTTTCATGTTGGGTGCGTATTTTTTGGCTGTCGTCTTGGCCATCTGGTAATTCGTCTGGTGACCCTCCTCGTACTTTAAGAGCAACTTAGAGGGCTTAACGTACGGTGCAAAGAAAATTGTTGCCCCGGCACGGTGGGCGGCAATAACCTTCTTGTCAATTCCACCAATTTCACCGACCCGACCGGCAGAATCAATTGTTCCGGTCCCGGCAATCTTACGACCCCGTTGCAGGTCATGGCCACTGATCTGCTGGTAAATTTGCAAAGTAAACATCAGGCCGCCAGAAGGTACCCCCAGTTGTCCTGGATCAACCTTGACGGCCGGTCTCGTGTGAACCTTCATATTATTGGTCAACATGATACCAATTCCGGCGCGTTTCTTGGTTAGGCGAACGAGTTTTCTCGTTGCCGTATGTTTTTTGCCATCCCGCTTAAAGGCCACCTTCAACGGACTGCCCACTCTTTGCCGACCAATGTACTTTTGGTATCCCTGGGCCGTGTTGAAATGGCGGCCATTTACCTTGGTAATTGTGTCCCCAACGTGAATAACCTTTTTAAACTTTGAAGACGGTTGAACCTGCAGGACATAAATTCCCAGGTACTTCTTATTTACTGACTGGTGAGCGGCCTTATAGGCAACCGCAATGGCTTCATTTATCGAGCTCTGCATATAAAACTTTTGTACGCGGTCAAAGGTTGCGTTATTTTGCCCGCCCGTAACGTCATCAGCACTCTCGATTGACAAATAAGGGACCATCTTTGCTATGAGGTAAGTTGCTGGCCGGGCCTGCTGGAGGGCAACTGAAGTGATCATAAAGCTTCCTTTCCCCGGGTCCGGGTGTCCCTTAATTTTTACAAATGAGCGGAGGTTACTGGCGTTGCCGGGTGCTTCAATATATGAGTTGAGTGGCCACAAAAGCGACCATGCAACAAACAGGACGGCAGCCAGGACAACACCAATCCACCGCAGGACCTTTTTATCTTGTCTTTTCATTGCTTTCCTTCACCTGCATCAGTTGGCGTTCTTCAAGACGTTTCTTCAATGCTGCATTAATATTGGCGGGTAGGTAGGCTGAAATATCACCACCAGCAGCGGTGACTTCCTTTAGTAAGCTACTCGACAGGTGCTGGTATTCCGGTTTTGCTAAGAAGAAAACCGTTTCACACTGGTCATCAAGGTAGTTGTTCATTGCTGAAATATCACGTTCATAGCGAAAGTCCTCAGTGTTCCGTAGTCCCCGCATCAAGTAATCTGCCCCAATTTTATTCATCAGGTCAACAGTCAGTCCCTGAGCAGTAATAACTGACACATTAGCGAGCCCGCTAACAGCTTCCTTTACCTGCGCAACACGTTCATCAACGGTAAACAGTGGTTTCTTACTCTCGTTGGTCATGACCGCCACCGCGAGTTGGTCAAACAGGGCGCTGCCCCGCTTAATAAGGTCCAGGTGACCCAGCGTTAGGGGGTCAAAGGTTCCCGGAAATAATGCAATTTTCATGTTTCTACTCCTTTTCGTATTGGTAAATTGTTAGGACGGTGATTCCATAGGACTGCCGTTTGCAGAACTTAAAATGGTCCCAGTCATGGTCTGGCAACTTGGCTTCCTGATTTGTCTCAGCAACAATGACTGCGCCATTTGCCAACAGGCCGTTTTCCGCCATCAATGACATGTCCTTAACGATTTGCTGCTTAGCGTATGGGGGATCAAGGAAGACCAGGTTAAAAGCCTGCCCTTTCTTACCCAAGAGCTTAAGAGCCTTATGGGCGTCCATCTTGTAGACTTGGAATTGGTCTGGGTGTTTGGTAGTCGCAATGTTTTTCTTAATTGTCTTAATAGCTTGGTATTGACGGTCAACCAGTACCGCCTTATCGATTCCCCGGGAAACGGCCTCAATGCTTAGGCCCCCACTCCCGCCAAATAGGTCCAGGCTCTGTCCCCCGTCAAAGTAGGGGCCAATAATGTTAAAGAGGGCTTCCTTGACTTTGTCAGTGGTCGGCCGGGTCGCCATTCCCGGGACCGCACTAAGCCGGCGACCACCAAATTTTCCTGCAACAACTCTCATTCTTTATCATCCTCATCATGCAATTTGTATATTCCCGTCATTTCCAGATCGGTAAGGGTGGGGTCAAGGTCTGGCCGGTAGGACTGCTCGACCCTGCGTACTGCCCGCAGTTTCTTTAGCCTGTCTGTAACAGCTGTTACTTGGTCCTGGTCAACGTACAGGACAACATAGTGCATCCGCCGCGAGACATAACGAACCATTCCGTAGTGGCGGAGGGTCCGGATAACACGGTTACCATTAATGTAAACAATTAGGGCGCGCCGTGCGGTTAATTTGAACATTAATAATTACCCCTTTCATTCGCCACAAACGGCCTCCCCATTTGGAGGCGACCCTTATTTTGTTGGATACTGATGTTCATGATGATTCCCACTGCACTGGACAAAACCAGCATACTAGATCCCCCGTAACTGATGAAGGGAAAAGTAACCCCGGTGATTGGGAGAAGGCCCAAGACACCACCAATGTTAAAGGCCGTTTCAATAATCATAAAAGTCGCTGTCCCATAACAAATCAAGGTTTGGTATAGTGAATTACTCCGGACACCGACCAGGATGATCCGACAGATCAGGCATAGTAAAAGACCCAAGATGACTGTTACCCCAACCAGGCCCAACTCCTCACTCACAATTGACATGATAAAGTCGGTATTTGGTTCGGGAAGGTAACCCATCTTTTGAATACTATTACCAAGGCCCACGCCAAAAATTCCCCCATTACTAATCGCGTAATAGGAATTAACCAGTTGACTCCCTGAGCCACTGGCATTACCGAAAGGGTTCATAAAGGCGATGAATCGTTGGGCCCGGTAACCACCGTGAAAGAGTCCAGACTCAATGGCTTTTTCCAAAAGGAAGTAGCAAACAGTGGGCACACCAACAATCAGGCCAATGCCAAAACCCCAGCGGAAGTCACAGGCAAGCAGCATCACCGCAATAATTGCGAAGTTGATTGCGAAGCCCCCCGTATCAGGCTGAACAAGGATTAGGATTAAAAATACACCCGCAAACAGTAGTGGACCAGCGGCAGCACCTGAATCCAGAAAGTGTGACCCACTCTGTCGTGCCCTGGCCATCCGATCGGCAAGGTACAAGATTAAGTACAGCTTACAAAATTCCGCGGGCTGAATATTAATTGGCCCCAGGGAAATCCAACCCTTGGCCCCGTTAACTGCCCGGCCAACAATCAGGACAAATAACAGTAAGAAAAGCATTATGAAGGTTGAATCCCGCAAAAAGCGCCGTGTTCGTAAGTGCTTCATCGACAGGTTAGCGAAGAAGAAGACACAGGCCATCCCGACTATGGCGTAGATCGACTGTTTTACCAAGTAGCCTTGCGGACTTCCCCCATTTTGCATCTCGATACCCGCACTGGAAGAATAAACCATGATTATTCCGGCCAAGCAAAGCACTAAAAACGGGACAAGTAAGTAGTAATCCCAGTAACGCATGTCATGCCATGCGCTCTTCAGTGGAAGCCGCCGGAGCCGTAATTTTCTCATTTTAATTAACTGCCACCTACCTTAACCAATAAAATACAGATTTAATTATAACATTAATCGTTACTGGTAAATTTAGAAAAGGTTACGCGATAAAAAAGGGAACTGGTTAAGGACCAATGTCCTTTCCAGTTCCCTCCGTAGTCAGTAACTATTTCCGCGAAGCAGCACGACGGCGCTTTGCTTCCTTTTCACGTGCATTAGTGTTCAAAATCTTCTTCCGTAGACGGATGTTTTCTGGAGTTACTTCACAGTATTCATCCTCGTTCAAGAATTCAAGTGATTCTTCAAGGGAGAAGTGAGTTGGTGTCTTGATGTGAGCCATTTCATCGGAACCTGCTGCACGAACGTTAGTCAAGTTCTTACCCTTGGTGATGTTAACAGTAATGTCGTTTTCACGGCTGTTTTCACCAACGATCATTCCTTCGTAAACTTCCGTACCTGGGTCAATCAGGAGACGACCACGACTTTCAATCCCCATCATTGCGTAGGTCGTTGCCTTACCGGCATTCATTGAAACCAGCGTTCCCTTTTGCCGACCAGGGTTCCAGTTCTTGATAACTGGTGCGTACTTTTCAAAGGTGTGGCTCATGATTCCGTATCCCCGAGTAAGGGTCATGAATTCAGTGGAGTAACCAATCAAGCCCCGTGAAGGTGCGAGGAAGATCAGGCGCGTCTGACCATTTTCGCCGGGTTCCATGTTTTGCATTTCACCCTTACGCTTGGATAAGCTGTCGATAACACCACCGGTGTATTCATCAGGAGTATCAATCTGGACTTCTTCGAATGGTTCGCACATTGTTCCATCAACTTCACGGTAAATAACTTCTGGCCGTGAAACAGACAGTTCGTAACCTTCACGACGCAAAGTTTCAATCAGGATTGAAAGGTGCAGTTCACCACGTCCAGAAACTGTCCAGGCACCTGGGTCATCCGTGTCTTCAACCTTCAGGGAAACATCGGTCTGCATTTCACGCTTCAGACGGGTTTCCAGTTGACGAGCAGTCACAAACTTACCTTCCCGGCCCGCAAATGGTGAATCGTTGGTCCGGAAAGTCATCCGCAGTGTCGGTGGATCAATCCGCAGTGGCGTCAGTGCTTCTGGGTGGTCAGGATCAGCAACCGTTTCACCAACGTTGATGTCTTCCATCCCGGAAACAGCAATTAAGTCCCCAGCTTTGGCTTCCTTAATTTCCAGTCGCTTAAGCCCGAAGAACCCAAACAGCTTAGTAACCCGGAAGTTCTTCTTAGAACCATCAAGTTTCAAGAGGGTAACGTTATCCCCAACCTTAATGGTTCCCCGGAATACCCGGCCAATACCAATCCGGCCAACAAAGTCGTTGTAGTCAAGGATAGCAACTTGGAATTGGAGTGGTTCATCAGAGTTGTCAACTGGCGCCGGAATGGTCTTGATAATTGTATCAAAGAGCGGCTTCATAGTATGTTCCTGTGTAGAAATGTCGGAATCGTAACTAGAAGTCCCATTCATGGCAGAAGTGTAAACAACTGGGAAGTCAAGTTGGTCTTCATCAGCCCCTAATTCAATAAAGAGGTCCAGAACTTCGTCAACTACTTCTTCCGGACGAGCACCCTTACGATCAACCTTGTTGATGACAACAATTGGGGTTAAGTGTTGTTCCAATGCTTTCTTTAAAACGAAGCGGGTTTGTGGCATCGTCCCTTCAAAGGCATCAACAACCAGGAGGACACCGTCAACCATCTTCATAACCCGTTCCACTTCACCACCGAAGTCAGCGTGTCCTGGGGTATCCAGGATGTTGATTTGGTACTTACCATACTTAACAGCAGTGTTCTTAGACAGGATAGTGATACCCCGTTCACGTTCGATTGCGTTAGTATCCATCGCACGGTCTTCGATTGAGAAGTGCTCTGGTAAAGTATCTGATTGCTTCAGCATTTCGTTAACCAGGGTTGTCTTACCGTGGTCAACGTGGGCAATGATCGCAATGTTACGAATGTCGTCACGTCTTTTCATTGCTTGGTTCTTCCTTTCATTTAAACAATTATTCCTGGATAAGTATACACTCTTCCAGCTTCGATTTCATAAAAAAACTGTGACAATTTAGTCACAGCTTAACAGCTAACCAGTAATCTTTGCAATATCCTCACTGGCTTGTGTTGTAGCTACCAATACAAGGTTAGATGATAGCACATCTGGTGTAGTGCCGTCAATTGATTTAACGACAAGACCTAGTTCTTCAGCCAAAACACGTCCAGCGGCCAGATCCCACGGCCGTAAGTGTGAAATGTAAGCTACTAACTCACCGCTTAAGACACCAATCATTTCCTTGGCCGCACTGCCGTACATCCGAAGGCCGCTGGCTGCCTGGGCAACCGCTGGCAGGTTGTGAACATTGCTTAAGATTAAAGGACTACTAATTGCCACCAGACCATGGTGGAGGTCAAGGCTAACTGGGGGCTCACTCCGTTTTTCATTAACATAGACGCCCTGTCCCCTGCTACCATGGTACAGACGGCGGTTAACACAGTCCATGATATACCCCAGAGTCGGCTGACCATCAACATACAGGGCTAACATAATACCAAAATTATCATGCTGGCGAACAAAGTTAAGCGTCCCATCGATTGGATCCACAATCCAAACATGACCGCTAAGGCTCGTCAGATTATGAGTGCCAAATCCTTCCTCACTTAAGATCCGACAGCCCGGATCAATTATTTCCAATTGCTGGTCAATAAAGCGTTCGTTTTCCTTATCAACAGTGGTTACCAAGTCATTGTAATTGGTCTTTTCCGCAACGTGATAAGGCTCGTTCATTCGCTTAAGGGTCATTTCATTAACATCCTGAATCAACTTAATAACGGCCGCGTCAATCTTTTCAGTCATTAATCATCAGCCACCTTAATTATTTTCTTTTGACTCATTGAAGCAAGTTTTACAACAGTATAGAGCTGATAGCCAGAATTCTTAGCAAACTGCCGCCCCAGTTGTTTTTCCCCCGCTTTGCTGCTGACGACCTTTTTAAATGCACGATACTTTTCCAAGACCTTGCTACGGGGAGCGCCAATTTCATACGCATCCTCAACTACCCGTAAAAAAGCAATCACCGTCTCCATCTCGTCCGTCGTCCAGTCAGGATCAAGTGGATATGAATAATTCTGCTGTCTCATGAATTTACCTCTCCCCCTTTAACGCTAACTGGCTATATTATAACCTGCCTACCAAAAGATGGCGAGACCAAAAAACAAGGAGTTACAACCGTAGTCGTAACTCCTTGTTCACTTATATTAACGTTCAGTGCTAAATGTGGGTTGGCAAGCCAAGCGCAATATCAGCAGCTTCTTGGATTGGTTCATTAAGAGTTGGGTGTGGGTGAATAGTTAAGTCGACGTCTTCAACATTCATTCCACAGTTAACAATTAATGACAATTCACCAGCCATGTCACTAGCACCAGGGCCAACGATTTGGGCACCAACGACGTTCTTCTCGTCCTTAGTGTAAATCAAACGAACGAAGCCATCTGGTTCGTCCAGGGAAACGGCCCGGGCATTACCGGCAAATGGGAATTGTGCGGTAGCAACTTCAATCCCCTTATCCTTTGCTTGGTCAACATTCATGCCGACTTCTGCCATTTCAGGATCAGTGAAGCAGACAGCAGGAACGCCTACCCAGTCGTTAGCAGTGTTCTTTCCGGCAATCGCACCAGCGGCAGTCTTTGCTTCAAAGAAAGCCTTGTGAGCCAGGGCAGGACCTGGAACAATGTCACCGATTGCCCAAATACCATCAACATTTGTCCGACCTTGTTGGTCAACGATAACTTGATGGTGGTCATTAAGTTTAACACTGGTCATGTCAAGACCGAAGTTGTCGGTGTTTGGCTTCCGACCAACGGAGACCATGCAGTAGTCAGCCTTGATTGAGCTTTCCTTACCATCAACTTCGTAAGTAACCGTAACACTGTTATCGTCTTGTTCTGAGTTCTTAGCCATTGCACCAGTGATGATGTCAATGCCCTTCTTCTTCATATTCTTTTCGACAACTTTAACCATATCCTTGTCAAAGCCGTTCAGGATTGAAGGAAGACCTTCGATAATCGTAACATGGGAACCAAGGTTAGCATATGCACCAGCCAATTCGGAACCGATGTAACCACCACCGATAACAACAAGTTCTTTAGGGATTTCTGGCAGGTTCAGGCCACCAGTAGAGTCAATAACCCGGCCTTCAAACTTGAAGTTTGGAATTTCAACTGGACGGGAACCCGTTGCTAAGATAAGGTTCTTCCAAGTAATGGTCCGGCCAGCATCATTGTCCATGAACTGCTTTGGACCTGGCTTGATAACCCGGAACTGGTGATCGTTATCCATGATGGCTTCACCATCGATAATTTCTACCTTGTGCTTCTTAAGAAGCATCTTAACCCCACGGGTCATCCGGTCAACAACCTTCTTTTGCTTCCACTCCTGGGTCTTCTTGAAATCGATTGTAGCATCGGTCTTAGAAACACCATAGGTTGACGAATCCTTTGCTTCTTGGAGACGGTGTCCGGCAGCAATCAATGCCTTTGATGGGACACACCCAACGTTCAGACATACACCACCTAGGCCTGGGTCACCCTTTTCGATTAAAGTAACCTTTTGACCTAATTCCGAAGCCCGGATAGCGGCAACATAACCACCTGGGCCTCCACCAACAATAACTGTATCCTTTTGTTCAACATCTGCCATAATACATTAAGCCTCCAAAGCGAGCAATTCTGGGTCGTGTAACAGCTTCTTCAGGTAGTTCATTGCGTTTTGACCTAAACCACCATCGATCAACCGGTGATCAACAGTTAATGATAACTTCATCATGTGGCCAACAACAATTTCACCCTTGTCATTTACAATTGGTTCAGTAGCAATCGTACCAACACCTAAGATAGCAACTTCTGGTTGGTTAATGATTGGGGTGAACCACTTACCACGCATAGAACCAATGTTAGAAATCGTCATTGAAGTCCCGGCCATGGAATCTGGTGAAAGCTTATTGTCTTCAGCAGCTTGAGCATTGTCAGCAATTTCCTTGGCAATTTCAATCATGCTCTTAGAGTCAGCCTTCTTGATGTTTGGTACATACAGACCGTGGTCAGTGTTCGTAGCAATACCAATGTTGTAGTAGTGCTTTTGAACTAATTCCATCGTGCTGTCATCAATGGAGCAGTTGAATTCTGGGAACTTCTTCATTGTGGCAACTAAGGCCTTAACAACGTATGGCAAGAATGTCAAATGAACACCTTGATCAGCAGCAACTGGCTTATACTTCTTCCGGTTAGCCATCATTGCGGAAACTTCAACATCGTCCAGTAATGTGATCATTGGACTGATATCCACAGACTTACGCATGTTCTTAGCAATGATCTTCCGCATGTTGGAAAGTGGTTCGCGGGTTTCAGCATCTTCACCAGCACCCTTGTAAGGCTTAATGGTGTTACCAGCAGCCTTAGCTGGAGCAGCGGCTGCAGCTGGGGCAGCACCATTAGCTGGAGCAGCAGCGCCATTGAAGTTGTCAATATCTTCTTTCAGAACTTGACCATGCTTGCCACTTGGTTGAACAAGTGAAATGTCAACGCCCTTGTCACGAGCATATTGACGAACAGAAGGCATTGCCATAACAAGCTTGTTAGGTTCAGCCAGTGGGGCTACGCCACCCTTAGCTGGAGCGGCATCTTCCTTAGGAGCTTCATCCTTCGGTGCTTCGTCTTCTGCTGGAGCTTCGTCTTCATCATCGTCGTCGCCACCTTCGGCTTCAACGTTGGTGCTTACGCCGTCCTTACCATCATCAATTAAGAGCAGGTCATCACCCTTTTCAACGTGGTCGTCTTCCTTGACGTTAAGGGTCTTAACGGTCCCGTCAACTGGTGATACCAATTGAGTAGTTGACTTATCAGTTTGAATTTCAATTAATGGGTCGTCGGCCTTAATTTGGTCGCCTTCCTTTACCAACCAAGAAGCAACATCCCCTTCGGTCAGACCTTCACCCATTTCTGGTAATCTAAATTTGTATGCCATATCGAATTAACTTCCTTTCATAACCAATAGCAATCTAGCTATGATTAATAATTAACTGTGTCGCGCGCAGCTTCTTCAATGTCGTTAGCAGTTGGGAGCCAAACATTTTCTGCTTGTGGGAATGGGTAAACAGAGTTTGGTGCAGCTACCCGGCTAACTGGTGCGTCAAGGTACATAATTGCACCTTCAGAAATGGCAGAAGCAACTTGTGCACCAACACCAGCCTGCTTCTGAGATTATTGAACAATGACAACATGGTGCGTCTTCTTGACGGATTCAAAAATAGTGTCAGTGTCAAGTGGGTAAAGTGAACGAAGGTCAATAATTTCAGCAGAAATATTGTCCTTAGCTAACTTCTCAGCAGCCTTTTGGGCTTCGGACACTTCACCACCGTAAGCAATGATGGTAACATCCTTACCTTCTTGAACGACGTTAGCCTTGTCCAACGGAACAGTGTACTTGTCGTCAGGAACTTCACCCTTAACTGAACGATAGAGGCGCAAGTTTTCAAGGAAGACAACTGGGTCGTTGTTTTCGATGGCAGAAATGATCAGACCCTTAGCATCGTAGGCAGAACTTGGGGTAACAACCCGCAGTCCTGGTACACCAACGAAGAAATTTTCAAAGTCGTCCCCGTGCAGTTCGGCAGTGTGGGTACCACCACCGTATGGAGTCCGGATAGTAATTGGCGCGTTCTTAGTACCATTGTATTGGAAACGAATCCGTGACATTTGGGCAACAATTGAGTCTAAGGCTTCAAAAATGAAACCAGAGAATTGGATTTCAGGAACTGGACGCCAGCCGGTAACAGCTAAACCAATTGACATCCCGAGAATACCAGATTCAGCTAGTGGTGTACTGAATACCCGGTCAGCACCATACTTCTTTTGTAATCCGTTAGTAGCACGGAAGACCCCACCGTTTTTACCAACATCTTCACCGAAAACGAGGGTCTTAGGATCTTCAGCTAAAGCAATGTCAATACCTTCAGTAATAGCTTTGATATAAGTCTTTTTAGCCATGATTACTTCGACTCCTTTGCTTCGTACTTCTTAATTTGTTCTTTAATATCAGGGGTTGGTACTTCAAAGGTCCGCTTCAGCATATCCGTAACCTTTTCAGGTTCAACAGCGTCTGCTTCCTTCATGGCCTTCTTGAAGTCGTCTTTGCATTCATCAGCGTACTTCTTTTCTTCGTCTTCAGACCAGAGACCCTTTTCAGTCAAGTACTTACGGAGACGAATCAGTGGGTCTTTGTCGAACCATGGCTTTTCTTCTTCCTTAGTCCGGTAACGACTAGGATCATCACCAGCGGAACTGTGGGCACCGAACCGGTAAGTCAAGGTTTCAATCAGAACTGGACCGTTACCAGCAGCAGCGAATTCACGAGCTTCCTTGGCAACTTCGTAACATGCCAAAACATCCATCCCATCAACTTGGACAGCTGGGATACCAGCGGCAACACCCTTTTGGGCAATTGTTTGAGCATGAGTTTGCTTCTTACGTGGGTAAGAAATAGCCCAGCCGTTGTTTTGAATAATGAAGACAGCAGGTGATTGGAAGGCACCAGCAAAGTTCATCCCTTCGTAAGTGTCACCTTGTGAACTTCCACCTTCACCGGTGTATGCATATGCAACGGTATCCTTTTCCTTGTTCTTCTTGATACCTAAAGCAGCACCGGCCATTTCAACCATTTGTGCACCAATGATAATTTGTGGACGAAGAGCACGAGCGTCGAACAGGTTACCCTTAACGTGACCCTTTGACCATAAGTACATTTGAGCAACAGTAGCACCATGTTGAATCAATTGTGGTAAGTCACGGTATGCTGGGAACAGAAAGTCTTGCTTCTTAAATGCAGAAGCGGTCCCCATTTCGGATGCTTCTTCACCCCAGGTAGGAGCATAGAATCCTAAACGACCTTGTTGTGAGAATGACATGGTTTGTTCGTGAAGTGCACGTTCCCATACCATCTTCTTCATCAGGTCGACTAATTGGTCATCAGTAAAATTAGCCATTAAATCCTTGTTAACGACTTTACCATCGTTATCAAGAATTCGAACGGGCTTTGCAAATGCAGCGCCTTCTTCGGCTTTAATCTTAGCAAAGTCTACAGCTTTGGCTTCGGCCATTATAAACATCCCTTTCCAAATCCAATTAACATCATATATAAGCGATTGCCTACTTACAGTTTCTAGTATACCTAATTCTGAACATAATACAAGCGCTTTCATAGACTTTTTTATTGCGTGTTGACTATAAGTTATGCATGTGAAAACGCTAACTTGATGATTTTGTATAATAATGAGACTAATTTTGGGCGTTGTCATCGATAGGCATTATGATAGACTAGTATTGATAACTATTAATGGAGGCGGAAAAAGTGTATTTAATGAAGGATATTGTTCGTGACGGCGACCCGGTATTAAGGAAGCGGGCTGCTAAGGTTGAATTCCCCCTCTCTGAGGAAGACCAACAGTTGGCCAAAAAAATGATGGAATATTTGGAAGTCAGCCAGGATCCCAAACTTTGTGAAAAATATAAGTTGCGGGCTGGCGTCGGCTTAGCCGCACCACAGGTCGGGGTTTCTAAACAAATGGCTGCTGTTTTAGTCCCACCATTGAAAAAGGATGGTCAACCAGAATTTAAGGATGTTATTATTAACCCGGTAATTGTTAGTGAATCTGTGCAATATGGAGCGTTGACTGAAGGTGAAGGTTGCCTCTCCGTTGATAAGGATGTGCCCGGATACGTACCACGTCACGACCGGATCACCCTCCGCTACCAGGATACGGACGGCAAGAAACACCAGGTTCGGCTAAAGAATTATCCGGCAATTGTTTGCCAGCACGAAATTGACCACCTCCACGGCGTCTTATTCTACGACCACATTAATAAACAAGCCCCATTTGAGGCCCCTGCTGATACAGTAATGATCAGCTAAAATGTTAAAAGCGACTTTTGACACCCGCTATCATGGGTACCAAAAGTCGCTTTTTCTATTTACTGTGTTGCTTAAGTTTCTTTAGGTCAGCGACATATTCTGCCGTAGCTTCATTTAAAATATATGCGACATCAATATGGAGGACACCTTCATATTGCCACCAGTCCGTAACCTTAAACACGCTAAACTTTGTGTTAACCGCCGTTAGTTGGTGGTCGTTAGCGTAATTACCTAACTGTTTATTAAGGCTCTGGGGCGTCAGCTTAGCGTCCCGTGTTTCGTCCCCATCGAAGTGATATTCAAAGGCTAAGACGCCTTTTCCCCAAACATCAGCAACGAGTTGTGAGTTTAGGGAACGATCCCACCCTAATAATGTCTGTAAACTGTCATTAACCGCGGCGTCGGTTGTCTCCTGTGCTTGACGTCGCAAAATAATTGTTGCCCGGTTAATCAAGATACGATGAACAACGGTGTACAAGCACGCCACCACCACAACAGCGATTAAGCAAATTATAATTGTCTTCATCTCGTAACCCCCATAAGCCTCTTTGCTAAATTAATCATACCATGTTGCCAATTCTGAGGACAGCTAAACTTAGATGTGCTAAAATGGATAAGGTAAAACACTGAAAATAACATCTTTTAAGGAGTTTTTAGTAGAATGATCTTTAAAGTATATTATCAACCAGATAGTACCAAGCGCCCCGTTCGTGAAAACACCAAGTCACTTTATATCGAAGCTGACTCCGAACCAGAGGCCCTTTTAATGGTTGAACATAACACCGACTATAGTATCGAGTATGTCGAACAACTTGATGAGAAGGCTCTTGCGTACGAAAAGCAAAATCCAAACTTCAAAATGACGAGTTTCTAATTTTCAGGTCAGGGGTCCACGGGCGTCCCCACATACATATGATGCTGAATACCAATGGGGTCCAACATTCGGATGAACCGAACGCTGGGCCCTATTGCATTCATGAAGAGCCCAACTTATTTTGAAGATTAATTAACTTCTTATCCGGTTATATAGTTATTAAGATCAAGAAGGAAGATCACTATGCATTACTCAATCATCCTTAACCCAACTGCCGGTAACAGTAAAGCGCAAAAAGAATGGCAGTTAATTGAGCCCCAATTAATCCAAGCGCAGGCTAGCTTTGACATCCACACAACCAAGGACCGCTCAAGCGCTGAATATTTTGCAACCCGTCTCGTCCAAAGGCGTAAAAAGGGTATTGTCATGGTAATCGGCGGTGATGGGACCCTTCACCAAGTCTTAAACGGCCTTATTAAGGAGAGTCACCGTCTCCACACTAGTCCCCTCCCCCTGGCCTTTATTCCGGCAGGTATTAATAATGACTTTGCCCGCGCTTTTGGGGTACCATTAAAACCGCTGGATGCCCTCCAGCAAATTCTTAATACCACAACGGTAACCAATGTCAATATTGGCCACTACCATTAGGCAATCAAAAATGAAGAAGGCTATTTTCTAAATAACATCGGCGTTGGTTTTGATGCCGCGATCGTTAGTCGAGTTAATGGGAAAAGCGCCAGAAAGCAGTCTACCGCATTTCATCTTTGGCACCCCGGCTACCTTCGTCAGGCCTTAGGGGTCGTTTACGACCAACAGCCCTTCCAGCTAATGGTTCAACAAGGGAACTCGCGGAATTTTTATCCCCGGGCGTACATCGTCCTGCTTGTCAATCATCCCTTCATTGGTGGTGGCGTCAAGGTTGCGCCCACAAGTAGCCTTAGTCAACCACAATTAGACCTGCTTGTGGCGGAACAAAAGGGCTGGCCAATCACCTTTTGGCAACTAATCCAGTTTTCCCGAGGGAAGCTGCCAAATTCCCGTTTTGCCAACCACTTAACAGGATCCCAATTCCACTACACAACGACCTCCCTTGAGTTTGAACAAAGTGATGGTGAACCATTGGGTAATCGTTTTGTCGACCTCAGTACGGACGTTACCCAGTACCCATTCTGGCAGACAACCAAATAAAAAGGGGCTGTGACAAAAAGCCCTTAAATTAGAATCTCCATTCGGAATTTGATGAAAATTCTGAATGGAGATTCTTGATTATCTAAATATTTTGAGAAAATGAGCGGCCTTCCGGCCATTTTCTTCATGTTTAATGCCATT
>NZ_AZGM01000136.1:4965-7959 GCF_001435935.1 Limosilactobacillus panis DSM 6035 | reverse complement strand
TTTTAGCATCAACTAATACCAAACTGACACCCCAACAGATCATCCAATTATATAGTCGGCGGTGGTCAATTGAAACTTATTTCAAGACTGCCAAACAATACTTGCGGATTAATAAATCACAAATTCAAAGTTATGATGGCCAAGTTGCCCAAATTACTGTCACGGCGATGACTTACCTTCTTTTAGCCTGGCAAGAGCGGCTTAATAAAGACGACCGGACACTTGGTGACTTATTCTATCTGATGAATGATAGCTTGCCAGAAGTTAAATTTATTGAGGCATTGGTCTACCTATTGAAGACATTACAGTCACAGGAAGTAGACTTCATCGATCAAACAATTAATCAATTCATGGCTTATTTACCGCATAATGTTCAAACCATTCTTCAAGCAGCCGTTTGAAACTAATTTTATTAAAGAAAAGCCAGAGTTGGTATGGGCTTTAGCCCTTTTGAGTGCTTTCAAGTTTTAGTCATTATTCGTTAACCTCTTTGATAAGTTGTTTAACTGCAATTTTGCCGTTTGCAGACATTGGGAAGCTTTCCCGGTAGTCGAACTGGGTTGGCATCATGTAAGGCATGATGAGGTCCTTTAAGCTTTCCCGAATAGCAGCGGTGAGCTTAGCGGGATCATCCGGCTGTTCCTTTGGAATCACCGCGGCAATTAAGTGGGTTACCTGGCCATTCTTGTTGTACTTTGGCAAGGCGACCGCTTGCTTAATTAGCGGACTCTTTTCTAGGCTGGCCCGGACTTCATCAAGCTCAATCCGGTAACCGTGGAGCTTGATCTGGAAGTCCATCCGTCCCTTATAGTGAAGAAGACCGTCCTTATCAAGAACACCGACATCTCCGGTCCGGTAGGCATTTTGCCCGTCTAATTTAAAGAAGGACTTGGCCGTTTTTTCAGGATTATTCATGTAGCCTTGGGCCACGCTATCACCAGCAATGATGATTTCCCCCTGTTCACCAGGGGTCGTTACCTGTTGGTCGCCCTTCCAGATGGAAAGTTTAATTCCCGGTTTGGCATAACCAACGGAGAGGCGGTCGTTATTGGCCACCATTTCAGGTGTAATTTCGATTCCGGAAATTGCCACCGTGGTTTCAGTCGGCCCGTAAGTGTTAAAAATATGGGCGTGTGGGAAGCGTTGTTCAAGGCCCTTGGCAGTCTTAACCGTTAATTCCTCACCACAGAAGAGGAAGTATTGGAGACCGGGCATCTGTTTTTCATTAAAGGCCGGGCTTAACATCAGCATTTCAGCAAATGATGGGGTCCCCACGAAAATATTCAGGTCTAACTTGGGCAGGGCCGTGAACAGCTGGCCAAAGTTCTCAACCATGCTATGAGGCACGGCCTTAATCGTGCTGGCGCTCAGCAAAGCGGGGTACAAGAACATGTTTGACACGTCAAAGGAATAAGGCGGTTGCCCAAGGTAGTTGACCTTTTGGGGGAGGTTAAAGGCGTCCCCAAGCATCCAATCAATGAAAGCCTTCAGGTTATCATGGCTAACTTCCACACCCTTCGGTGAACCAGTGGTCCCGGAGGTGAAGAGGATGTAGGCCAGTTCATTGCCCTGGACAGGATCCTTAATAGTAAAGGGATCCCGCTTAGCAATTACGTTTTTGACTTGGTCACGGGTAACGATCGGCGCATCGACCTTTAACTGGTCACCTGGAAAGTCATCAATTGCTAAAATCAAGCTCGGTTTCCCAGTGTCCAGGATCGACTGGATACGTGGCAAAGCAGAATCAGCAGCGACCGGAATATAAGCGTGGCCCGTCTTAAGGGCAGCAATGAAACCAGCAACCATTTCCACCTGGTGATCCCCAAAAACTAAAATTGGGCTGTGACTAGGTAAGCTTTGTTGGTCAAGCCAATTGGCTAAGCTGTCACTAGCGACTTTTAGTTCACCATAAGTAGTGACTGCACCCATTTCGTCGTAAGCAACCAACTGCGAGCTGCTTGTGGCGACATGGTCAAAATCAGTAACAATGTTTGTATTCAATTTTCTTTCCTCCACGTTAGAATTCATTATAAATAAACGGTTCTTGTCCTGCACCATAGTAACCATATAAGTATATTAATAGGATCAGGACTGCAAATAAAAGACCGTCCTTAAGATGAACTGTAGTGTAGGATGATTCTTAATACTTTTAATCAAGATTATGAATCACTCCTTTCGTCTCAAAAGCTAATCTTACCACAAGAAGTATACTACGCCACATTATTTGGAAATAATTATTAGGGCAAATTTAAGCTTTTTATAACTAATCATTATCTTATCAAAAGAATGCCTGACGCAGACGATCCGCGATAGAAATCAGAAGTTTATCACGCGGTTGGCCGGGTGGCTGGTTTAGTGGCCTTAGAAGCTGTCCAAGATCTATGATTTTTGATATACTTCTATGTAAAAAGCGAGTTTAAGCTATGAAAAATTATCCCAGCAATATTACTCGGCAACAATTTGAATTAATTCGACCAGCTTTAGAAATTTTCGTAAGCGAACTAAGCCTCGAAAATATGATCTCTACGAGGTTTTCTGTGCGGTCCTATATGTCTTGAAAACCGGTTGCCAATGGCGTCAAGTCCCCGGTGATTTCCCAGAATGGCGGTCAGTTTACAACTATTACAAAATTTGGTCAACTAAAGCTGAGCATACGGCTGATTCTTTATTGGAACAAGTTTTAAAAAATTGTCATTGCTCGGCGAACTCACCAAAGACGTTCAGCTTTAACTTTCTTTATTATCGTTGACGCTCAGAGCATCAAAAACACCGCTACTGCTGAAAACAAAGGTTACGACGCTGGTAAGAAAATCTCGGGGATTAAGCGCCATCTGGCAGTTGATATCAATGGCTTTCCGCAGACCATTCACATGACACGAGCGAACGTCTCTGATCGAGACGGGGCCAGTGTAATGATCGCTTTACATGCCATGCATTTACGCCAGGTTCAAAATGTCTTAGTTGATGGTGGTTATTCAGGCGTTAATTTTCAGC
>NZ_AZGM01000136.1:0-4942 GCF_001435935.1 Limosilactobacillus panis DSM 6035 | reverse complement strand
AGCGCAATGAGTTGCATCGATTCGAAGTCATGCCCCAACGTTGGGTAGTCGAACGAAAAAAATTGAGAAGATTGCTGCCAACCATCAAGTTCCGGCGAAAAGCAGGCCACCCAAGCGGGCGTCTTGGACTCAGGCAAAGAAGCTGTTTGCTGGGCCGATGGGATTACTGTTTCTTCTGATTTTAATTTCTTCATTTGGATTAGTTGGCTTCGAAAGCATTTATAGTCTGTATGTCAACGAAGTTTTTGGCTTCACAATGGGCAATATCGCTTTGGTATTGACGTTAAATGGACTGACCTCGCTGACATTTCAAGCATTGCTGTTCGACAGGCTGGTCGTCTGGCTGACTGAAAAACGCTTGATTCGCTACTGCTTCTTACTCTCGTTTCTGGGCACCAGCTGGATTATTCTGGCGCACTCCAAATTAGAAGTGATTATTGCAACTTTAATTGTGTTTACCGCCTATGACCTGATTCGCCCGGCGATTACGACTCTGCTGACCAAAGCAAGTGCCACTAAGCAAGGTTTAATCAATGGCGTTAACATGTCTTTGACCAGTGTCGGCAACATCGTTGGGCCGATCGTTTCCGGCGCGTTGTTGGATGCAAGTTATCACCTGCCATACTTGGTCGTGATCGTATTCCTGTTCATTTCATGGATCATGACATATTGGATTCGGGATCATTTCTCGGTTGATTTGACTGAGACTAACTAGGCTTTTTCTGCTGTGAGTGGGAGGAGCCTTTTTTGCTGAACGGAATCGGCAGCCAACTTTTTTTGAAATTTAGACTACATTTTCCTATCATCGCCTCTCATAATCAGTTACAATGAAAGCGCATACTGGATATGCACAAATGATTTTCACAAATGGAGGTAACAATTATGGCAAAGCAAGTTGCATTAGTTACTGGAGCAGGTCAGGGACTTGGTGAAGCCATCGCGACTCGTCTTCATGATGATGGATTCAATGTTGCCGTTGTTGATTTGAACATCGACAATGCCAACAAGGTAGCCAAGAAGCTGTCACCAGATGGTTCTGAGGCGATTGGCATCAAGGCCGACGTTTCCGACCGTGATTCAGTCATCGCTGCTGTAAACAAAGCCGTAGATGAATTCGGCGACTTCAACGTAATCGTTAATAACGCTGGTCTGGGGCCAACGACACCAATCGATACGATTACCCCCGATCAATTTAAACTCGTGTATGGTGTCAACGTAGGTGGTGTTCTGTGGGGCATCCAAGCTGCACACCAAGCATTTAAGAAATTAGGCCATGGCGGTAAGATTATCAACGCCACTTCACAAGCTGGCGTTGTCGGTAATCCAAACCTGGCATTGTACTCAGGCACTAAGTTTGCGGTTCGAGGTATCACTCAAGTGGCTGCCCGTGACTTGGCAGAAGAAGGTATCACAGCAAACGCCTATGCACCAGGAATCGTAAAAACCCCAATGATGTTTGATATCGCTCACCAAGTCGGTAAGAACGCCGGCAAGGACGATGAGTGGGGCATGCAGACATTTGCAAAGGATATTGCCCTTAAACGTTTGTCGGAGCCGGAAGATGTAGCAGCAGCTGTATCATTCTTGGCAGGTAAGGATTCAAACTATGTTACCGGACAAACGCTGATTGTGGATGGCGGAATGCAATTCCAGTAAGAGCGCGACGAGCCCCGGGTGATCCCGGAGCGTATTTTCAAGGCAGAAGGGAGCTGTTAGTAAAATAAGTGTCTCAAAACCTGTAACCTCTTCGCTAAAGTAAGTGTGCAGCTCAACAAAACGGTCAATGATGGACGGTTTTAGTTCATCGTTGGTCCTTTTTGATTTGTGTAGCAGGGGTCAGGGGTGTCGCCCACGGGGCTAGGCAGGCTTTCAGCCGGCCGTCGGAGCATGCGTATAAGGCAGAAGGGAGCCGTAACTCCAATAAGTGCAATCAAACCTGTAGCCTCAGCACCACTGCTATCGAGCCTAAACGTGCGGCACTCGGCTGATCCCGGCCATTTAAGCGAAGAAGCGAGTCATTCCAGAAACAGGAATAACTCGCTTCTTCACTTAAATTCTGGGATCAAAACGCCTCGCGCCACACCCTAAGGCATAATCATCTTAATAAAAATCGGCGTAATATAAGTTTCCACAATCGCAGCCACAAACAGCAGCGGCATCACCAGGACCAGCGTATCCGTCAGCGTCTGCTTCAGTAGCTCAATGTATTTAATATCCTCACGTTTGCGTTTTAAGAATTTATTCATCCCATACCAGGCCAGCCGTGCACTGATCGCAGCGGCAATCACCTGGGCAGAAATTTCAAAAATTCCGTGTGGCAGGACACCACCGACAAACATCAGGAAAGGACTACTAACGATCGAAATCACCAAACCGACACTATAGGCATTTTGCAAAACATAATACCAATAAATCGGTAGTGGAATCACACCCAAGGCGATGACAACGGCGGCACCAGCGAAGTTCCAGAAAAATAATGGCAAAAAATTAGTTTTGCTGGGTGCTGTTTTATCGATTCCACTCGTAAAGTGATGGACTAGACTGCTGGTGTCCGTGAAATTCTTGGCATAGATCAACACGATGATTCAGACGATTGCTATGACGATCAGATATTCAACGGCTTTCTTAAAATAGATGCTTTTAAAACGATCAATACTTCCTCTAATCATAACCTGTCCCCCTTGTTTTCTATAAGTGTCAATCCAAAAAAAAGGGGGGGTCTTGTACGCTATGGCTACCGTAACTTCTTTCATTTCCGGATCAGAATTCTTATTTCGTTGAAGACCTCTAACCTAATGAGTCGTGAATTATCAAAAAAAGAGAACTAGACCAATAGCCAATGTGGATTAGTCTAATTCTCAAGAATCTCTTCATCCTTACCGATTGACAAAGAGCCTTTAATGCTATCTATAATTGTTACAACTAGATTATTAAATTTAGTTGTTCTATCAATATTTCTTAGGTTTAATCATTAATGTCAATATCTAACGTACAGAAAGGCTTTTGAACTAATGCGATCGTCTAAAAGAACTAATTTTAAATACTATTGCTTATTTCTCATTAATACATTTGTTATTTACTTTTTTGAGGTGAAAAATGGAATCATTTGTGGTTGGGACCTTCAATTTCATCTTAACCGTATTGAGGAACTATCGCAAAGTATATATAGTGGACACTTGTTATCATCCAATGGTAGCTTTGCTTTCTGTCAGATTGGTTTATTAGTTAACAAATTTTACCCATATTTGTTTTTATATCCCTTTGCTCTGCTTAGGGGCCTTATCAACCCAGTTCTTGCCTACAACATTTGCTTAATAAGCATAACTATCTTGTCATTTATTATTTCTTACAGGGCTATTACATACGTCAGTCGTTCTTCCTTATCTGGTTTCTTCTTTAGCATTATCTATAACAACAGTGGTTACATATTATTACAGATAACCCAGCGCGGCGATATTGCAGAATACATCGCCCTGGCTTTATTGCCACTACTGTTAGAAGGTTTTATCGGTCTAATTGACAATGATAATTTGCTAAAGTGGCTTTGGTTACCGATCATTTTTATTCTATTAACCTACGACCATCTATTATCTACTATTTTGTTTATGCTCTTTATGATAATAATGGCATTATTTTACTGGCATGAATTTCGTTCAAAATTAATAAAATTGATCATTTCTATGGGAATCGTTATTGTTGCTACGTTACCAGTCTCGTTGCAAATCATTTTAACTACTCATCAAAATAGAATCATTACCCCCATTGTTCCTGATACTCTGCAAAACGAGGCTCTTAAGCCAAGTGATCTTTTTCTTAATTCATTAAATAACAATGTTCCGGGTCTACTTTCTGAAGTTAACGTTGGAATTGTTGTTTTGCTTTGCGTTATTTTTAGTATTTGGACTCTGAAGCAGAGTTCCAAATTAGGACGACAGTTAGGAATACTAGGAGTGATATTCCTATTTCTATCAACCAACTTGTTTCCATGGTTTATCTTCCAGCACACCATTATGCACGTTCTTCAATTTCCATGGCGTTTCCTCGGAATAGCTACCTTCTGTATTGCTTATGCAATCTCTGTAGCTCTGCAGAATGTGCGGGGCCGTAACATAGCGATGATCTTCTTTATTCTTATTAATATGGTTACCTTCAACTATATGCACACGTTTTGTCATCGTAATAATCAGGTCATTGATTATCATAGTGTCAAGCAATACAATAACTACGCAACTGAAGCGGTATATACAGACTATATGCCATACCAAACGCTACACGGGATCAATAAGGCCGCCAATTTCCGAAAAGCTTCTGATATACATCGACACATTGCTTTGATAAATGGGAAGAGAATTAGACTAAGCAACAGACAAATTCATCCAGAATATGATCGAATTAGCTATCGCTTAACAAACCTAATTCCCAACAAAAAGAATCAGGTTACCCTTCCACTTCTTAATTACGGTAAGAATTATTCTAAAGATGGCATCAAAGTCCAACAATCTTCCAAGGGAACTACCACTATTATTTTTGTCCCTTCGCAACCACAGCAACACATAACAATCTATTTAAGATGACGAAAAAGTAAATAGTCAGCAATACCCCGTCTAGGCGCGGTTGACCAATCCTCCTATACTGAAGACATAAGATTCAGTACAGGAGGATTTCTTTATGGAAGAGAAGCATGATATTGTGGCACCCGTTTTCAAAGCCAAAGGTAAGCCAGTTAGTAAGGGCCGGATTTACAATCTAAGTGCAACATCATAAATTAAACAAAAAGGCCATGAAGACCTAAACTTAAATTGACCAAAAAATAAGGGTTCTTCATGACTCAGATTGATTCTAACATTCCTCGTTACTACCATCAACTAACTAGTGAGCAGCGTGGACAGATTGAGGCACTACATGATCTGAACTGGTCTAATGCCGCGATCGCCAGAAAGCT
>NZ_AZGM01000135.1 GCF_001435935.1 Limosilactobacillus panis DSM 6035 | reverse complement strand
GTACCAGGCTGAGCTAGCGCAAACTGACTTTGAACGCAAGGTTAGTCAACGGGGGCAGAAGTCTTCGCTCACTAAAAACCTTAAACACTTGATTGAAGAAAAGATTCAAGTCCGGAAGTGGTCCCCTGAACAAGTTGCCCATGTGGTGGGGATTGCCTACAAGACGGTCTATAACTGGATTGATCAAGGATGGCTTGATATACA
>NZ_AZGM01000134.1:11464-23451 GCF_001435935.1 Limosilactobacillus panis DSM 6035 | reverse complement strand
AAAAGCCAATAACCACACGCCTTTGGCGTGATTATTAGCTTTCAAGTTTCAGTTATTAATATAAAGTACCCCCAGTTCGCTCTTAAAGGTGCGGAGGTCATTAAAAATGTTTTCCGTTTCGGTCTCACGCAGGGTGAACTTGTAGGTTGGTGCGTTGATTTTCTTGAGCAACTCTACGAAGGCATTAACGACAAATGCGTAGTGCTGTGCCGAAACGGCAAAAGACTGGTGAAGGGGTTGCTGCTTTTTAAAGCGGTCATCGAGCAAGTGGACCTGGTCCAGAATCTGCTTGGCATAGTTCATGAATTCGCGCCCGTCAGCAGTCAGCCGGACACCAGCGTTACTCCTTTGCAGAATCGTGATTCCCATCTCTTTTTCAAGATCCTTGATGGCACTGGAGAGGCTCGGCTGGGTAAGGTAAAGCCGTTTGGCGGCCTCATTAATGGACCCCGTCTCAATTACCGCTTCTAAGTATTCTAGTTGCTTAATTCGCATCGGCTCATCTCCTTTTCTAGCATTATAAGTATTTCCTATATCCAGTTCAAATATTTAACAGTTATTCAATAACGATGATCCATGTTAGATTATTAGACAAATAAAAACGAAAGAGATGGATGAATGATGACAGCAACCACAATTATTGGCTTCCCCCGGATTGGCGAGAAGCGCGAACTGAAATTTGCCACTGAAAAGTACTTCAAAAATAAAATCAGCCAAGCCAAACTGCAAGAAACGTCCCGAAAGCTTCGTAAGCACAACTGGGAGCTTCTCGTTCGGGCGGGAATTGACGAAATCCCGAGCAACGACTTTTCTTACTATGACCAGACGCTCGATGCCGCCTTCTTGTTCAATTTGGTTCCCCAAAATGTTCAGGCCCTGCCTTTCTCCCCGTTAGATAAGTACTTCGCCCTCGCCCGGGGTTACCAGGGCAAGGAGGGGAACGTGCTGGCCTGGCCGATGAAGAAGTGGTTCAACACGAACTACCACTACTTGGTTCCACAACTTAACCAGGATACTCAATTTAAGCTAAGCGGTGACAAGATTTTCAAGGAATTTGCAGAGGCTAAAGACCTTGGTATCATTACCCGCCCAGTGCTGGTGGGGCCCTTCACCCTACTAAAATTGAGTGAGTACCAGAACGTTACCGCCGCGGACTTTGTTAACGATGCGGTGGCGGCCTACCAGGCAGTCTTTGAAAGGCTTGCCGCCGCTGGGGCCCAGTGGATTCAACTTGATGAACCATCCCTGGTTAAGGACCTCACCGCGGCAGACCAACAATTATTCAACGACATTTACCGGCCACTGCTGGCTGCTAAGGGTAAATTAAAGGTCCTTTGCCAAACCTACTTTGGAGACGTCCGTGACGTTTATAACGACCTAATAAGCTTACCGTTTGATGGGCTTGGCCTTGATTTCGTAGAGGGAAAGCAAACACGCCAGCTTGTCAGTGGCAACTTCCCAGATGACAAGGTTTTGTTTGCTGGAGTTGTAAACGGGAAAAACATTTGGCGGAATAACTACGCTAAGAGCCTGGCCCGGCTGCAAGAGACCCAGGCCAAGAATATTGTGGTCAACACGTCCTGCTCCCTTCTTCACGTGCCAATCACCGTTGCAAACGAAAACTTTGCACCAGCGGTTAAGGAGCACTTTGCATTTGCCGTGGAGAAACTGGGTGAGCTCAAGGACATTGCCGCAATTTATGGGGGCCAGGCCAAGGAGCAACTCACCGCTAACCAAGCGTTGTTTGCTAAACCGCGGGTTCAAGAAGATGCTGAGCTACACGCTAAAATTGCCAGCTTAAAGGAAGAAGATTTTATTCGCCAGCCTGCCCGTAAGGTTCGGGAGAAAATCCAGAAGAAGGAATTCAACTTGCCACTTTTGCCGACCACCACGATTGGTTCCTTCCCCCAGACCAAGGAAGTCCGGAGTGTTCGACGTCAGTTCCGCCGTCACGAAATCGACCAGGAACAATATGATGACTTTATCAAGGGCAAGATTGATGACTGGTTGAAATGGCAGGAAGAGGTTGGCCTGGACGTCCTGGTTCACGGGGAATTCGAACGTAACGACATGGTGGAGTACTTTGGCCAGCACCTTTCGGGATACCTCTTCTCGAAAAACGCTTGGGTTCAGTCATACGGAACCCGCTGCGTAAAGCCGCCAATTATTTGGGGAGACGTTAAACGTCGTCACCCAATCACCATCAAGTGGTCCAAGTACGCCCAAAGTCAAACCAAGAAACTGGTGAAGGGGATGCTGACGGGACCAGTTACCATTCTTAACTGGTCATTCCCTCGGGAGGATATTAGTCTAAAAGAATCTACCCTTCAGCTGGCATTGGCCATCCAGGGGGAGGTTCTCGACCTCGAAGCCAACGGTATCAAGATTATCCAGATTGACGAGGCGGCCCTCCGTGAGAAGCTACCGTTGCGGAAGTCCGACTGGTATTCAGAATACCTGAATTGGGCAATCCCCGCTTTCCGCCTAGTTCACAGCAAGGTGAAGCCGGAGACCCAGATTCACACCCACATGTGTTACAGCGAGTTTTCCGATATTATCCCGGCAATTGATGCTATGGATGCCGACGTGATTTCTTTTGAGGCTTCGCGCTCAAACTTGGAGATCCTCGACGCACTCAAGAAGCAACACTTTGAAACCGAAGTGGGGCCGGGAGTCTATGATATTCACTCTCCGCGGATTCCGTCCGTTGACGAAGTGGAAGCAACCATCAACCGCATTCTGGCTAAGATTGCCGCGCCCAAAGTATGGATTAACCCCGACTGTGGCCTTAAAACCAGGGGCGTAAAAGAAACTAAGGCCAGCCTGACCAATGTAATTGCGGCCACGCGCGCAGTCCGTCGGCACTTGAAAGAGGAGGGGGATTAGATGACAACTTTATCGTATGAAGTCTTTCCACCGAACTCACAGGTGGGAATTGACCACCTTAGCCAGGTCCTGGCGGAACTGCAGGACCTCGACCCCGCCTTCATTAGCGTCACTTGCAGCAGTAAAACAAGCCAGCTTGCCAAGGAGACGGTCAAGGTCGCGGACTATGTGCAAAATCAGTGCCAGGTGCCCGCAATGGCCCACCTACCGGCCTGGTACCTTAGCAAAGCGGATGTGGACCGGATCCTGGAGCAACTGCGGGCTTACCACGTTAACCGGGTGCTGGTTTTACGGGGGGATGAACGTCCTAACCTACAGAAAAAGAACGATTTTACCCATGCCAGTGACCTAATTGCCTATATCCGCCAAAATTACCCGGACTTTCAAATTACGGGAGCCTGCTACCCTGAAAAACACCCCGAATCGTTAAACATGGTTGATGAAATTCAGCATTTGCGATTAAAAGTGGCCGCAGGGTGTGACCAGATAATTACCCAACTTTTTCTGGATAATCAGTGCTTTTATCGCTTTCGTGAACTATGTGCTGTCGCGGGGATTGAGGTGCCCATCATTGCTGGAGTTATGCCGATTGTAAACGAGCGGCAAGCCAACCGCATCTTACGAACCAGCGCGGTGGCGGTACCGGAAAAGTTTAAAAACATTCTGGCAAAATACCGGGACCACCCTCAGGCCTTAAAGCAAGCGGGAATTACTTACGCAATTGATCAGATTGTCGACCTGGTGACCAATGACGTTGCCGGGGTTCACCTCTACACGATGAATCAGGCGGACACCGCCCGGCAGATTAAGCAAAATATTGGTTCCCTTTTCCAAGTACAGTGTGAGGGGGCGAAGTGATGATCATTGATGGTCGAAAAATTGCCCGGGAAATAAATGCAAAGAGCAAGCAACGGGTAGCGACGTTAAAAGCACGCCAGGTCACACCGGGAATTGCGGTTATCCTTGTTGGCAATGACCCCGCCAGCAGGATTTACACTCGCACCAAGCACCGTCTTGCCCAAAAGCTCGGCATTGCCTCAACCCTGTACCATTTCCCAGCGGACGTTGACCAGGCAACGGTTCTCCGGCAGGTCCGTCGGTTAAACCAGGATGACCAGGTTGATGCAATCCTGGTCCAGGAACCCTTACCAGGGCAGTTAAATAATGAAGAGATTGTCAACGCAATTGACCCCGCCAAGGACGTGGATGGCTTGCACCCACTTAATCTGGGACGCCTGTTCGCTAAGCAAGGGGGACATTACCCGGTGGCCTGCACCCCACGAGGAATCATGGACTTGCTTGACCGCTACCAGGTTCCTTTAGAAGGCGCGAACGTGGTGATCGTGGGGAGGAGCCTCCTGGTGGGAAAACCCATGCTGGCACTGTTAAATAACCGGAATGCCACCGTCACTTTTGTTGGCCGCCACACTAAGAACCGGTCAGAACTGACGAGACAAGCCGATATACTGATTGTCGCAGCTGGTGTGCCCAGTTTGATTAAAGCTTCTGATATCAAGGTGGGGTCGACGGTGATTGACGTGGGCATCAATCGCTTGTCATCCGGAAAGTTGGTGGGGGATGTTGATTATATTAGTGTCCTTCCTAAGGCCCGGCTTATTACGCCCGTACCTGGTGGCGTGGGCCCGATGACGGTGGCCGCTTTGATGAGCCAGGCGATTGACCTTGCCGAGTGGCGTCGAGCAGCAGGGCAGTATTTAGTGGGATAAAATTGTAATAAGTAGAGACTGGGAGAAAGTGCTTTCTCGCCAGCCTCTTTTTTGATAGGGGAGTATAATCAAGTGGGAAGGGGGAAGTCGCAACAATGACGGGACTGGCATTCATAATCGTATTAATTGTAATTGGCTTCTTTTCCGGGGTCGTAGCGTCTGCGGCTGGACTAGCCTCATTGGTCTGCTATCCGGGACTAATTGCCGTGGGCCTATCCCCAGTAGCAGCTAACGTGACCGGGACTTTTGCGATGGTTTTCTCCGGAATCGGCGCGGTAGCCTCATCGCGCGGTGAGCTGCGGGACCACTGGGGTGAGGTCCTCAAGGTAACGCCGCTAACCTTAGCTGGCTGCATTGTTGGGGCCCTTATGCTCTTCACTTTTCCGGAAAAGGACTTTGCCCTGATTGCCCCCTTCTTTATCCTCCTGTCGGCGGTACTCGTTCTTTTGCCACGGCGGACAAACCACCTGAGCGGTGACCACCGTTCGTGGCAAACCGTGGTTGCCTGGTGCGCAATCTTTTTTGTTGGCTTGTATTCGGGATACTTTGGTGCCGCATCGGGGGTCCTGATGTTGGCCATCCTTAACGTGATCTCCGGGGCACCGTTTAAGGAGTACAACGCGATTAAGAACCTGGTAATGGCCTTTGCCAACCTGGTTTCAATGGTGGTTTACGCCCTCAAGACGACTATTTTGTGGGCGGATATTGTTCCTTTAGCCGTCGGTTTCTTGATGGGGGGCTACCTGGGACCCAAGATTGTCCGCCGGGTTCAGCAAGGGGTAATGAAGTCAGTCGTGGCCCTTGGCGCCATTGTCTTATCCGGCTGGCTATTTTACCGGGCCGTTTAGGCGAGAAAATTTTTATTCAGCCATCCCTTGACGGTGGGAAAGGGTTACGATATAATTTAAGCATTGGTTGTTTTTAACAACGTTATTCCGGCATAGCTCAGTTGGTAGAGCACCTGACTGTTAATCAGGTTGTCGTCAGTTCGAGTCTGACTGCCGGAGCTATATTAAGAACCTGCTTTTTGGCGGGTTCTTTTTCTTTTCTAAAGAAAATTATTTTAAAATCATAAGAACTGCTTCCTTATTCTTAATAATATTAAGCAAACGGTGGAAAGTAGTTTATATTTTAAATGATTTATTAAAAAAGTTCCGTCGAATTCCCACAAACAAGGCCTTTTTCTCATTAAAAACTCAGATTTTGATTGACGACTTCCAGGGACACGTATATAATTAATATATTCTGAATTTTTAAAAATAAATTTTAATCTTTTGGAATGAGTATGTAATTTGATCTTATTTATATTGATTTTGGAGGAATAGTATGAGTAAAGAGAGAAATGTGGATACCGCCTTCTTTGGGCAACCACGGGGGCTATCCACGCTGTTCTTCACCGAAATGTGGGAACGGTTTAGTTACTACGGGATGCGGGCCATCCTGCTGTTCTACATGTACTATGCGGTAACTAAGGGTGGTCTGGGCATGGACCAGGCCACGGCCGCTTCAATCATGTCAATCTACGGATCACTGGTTTACCTTTCCGGGGTTGTCGGTGGCTGGTTATCAGACCGTGTTTGGGGACCACGGCGGACAGTTTTCATCGGTGGTGTCCTGATTATGTTCGGGCACATCGCCCTGTCACTGCCGTTTGGGATCTCAGCACTGTACGTTTCAATCGCCTTGATCGTGATTGGGACCGGTTTACTGAAGCCTAACGTTTCCGAAATGGTCGGGGGCCTGTACAGTGCTGAAGACCGGCGTCGTGACTCTGGTTTCAGTATGTTCGTCTTCGGGATTAACCTGGGGGCTGCGGTTGCTCCATGGGCTGTTCCGTGGGCCGCAAACGGCTTTGGCATGAACCTCTTCCATGGCGAAATGAACTTCCATGCCGGGTTCTCACTGGCTGCAATTGGGATGTTCTTTGGCCTGATTCAATACGTCATCGGTGGTCGGAAGTACTTATCTAAGGATAGTCTTTACCCCGACGACCCAATCGAAAAGGACGACCTGCGTCCGGTCCTGATCTGGACGTTGGTTGGGGTGGTAGCCTTGGTAATTATCCTGGGTCTCTTGGCCGCCCTTGGTCAACTGAACATCACTAACATCATCACGTTGATCACGATTATCGCCATTGCACTGCCAATCTACTACTTCGTAATGATGCTGAACTCCAAGAAGGTAACGAAAGAAGAGCACTCCCGGGTATTAGCCTACATCCCGCTGTTCATCGCTGCCGTTATCTTCTGGGCAATTGAAGAATCTGGTTCAGTTGTTTTGGCCCTCTTTGCCGAACAACGGACCATCTTACACATTGGTGGCTGGCATTTTGCCGCTGCTAACTTCCAGACGCTGAACCCCCTGTTCATCATGATCCTGACGCCGGTCTTTGTTACCCTTTGGGACCACTGGAAGAACCAACCAAGTGCTCCTGGTAAGTTTGCTGCCGGGTTGGTATTCGCTGGTTTGTCTTACGCCTTCATGGCCCTGCCAGCCCTGATCCACGGTACGACTGCCGGACGGGTTTCCCCATTCTGGCTGGTCGGCTCCTGGTTTATTGTTGAAATTGGTGAAATGCTGATCTCGCCAATTGGCCTGGCCGTTACGACCCGGTTAGCACCAAAGGCCTTTAAGTCCCAGATGATGAGTATGTGGTTCCTGGCCGATGCTGCTGCCCAAGCGGTTAACGCCCAGATTGTTAAGTTCTACTCATCCTCAACGGAAGTTCCATACTTCCTGACCATTGGTTTGGTAAGTATCGTCTTCGGGATTATCCTGATGTTCTTCGTTAAGAAGATCCACCGTCTGATGGGCGGGGTTGACTAAGTTAAATAGAAATCAAAATGAGAACTAATGCCGGAGAGTGTTGGTTCTCATTTTCTTTTCCAGAGAAATTTAAAAAAGGTCTTGCATTTGATAGCAAGATTAGGTATTATAATAAAAGTTGATTGATTACCAATCAGTTTAACGTTGATGGAGGAGTAGCGAAGTCTGGTTAAACGCGACGGTCTGTAAAACCGTTCCTTCGGGTTCGGTGGTTCGAATCCACTCTCCTCCACTTTTTATTATTGGGCTATAGCCAAGCGGTAAGGCAACGGTTTTTGGTACCGTCATGCGCTGGTTCGAATCCAGCTAGCCCAACTGTTTATGAGGACTGGAGAAAAGCTTCTGTTTTTCTTCGGTCCTTTTAGTTTGCAAAGGAGAGATCTTAAGATGCCAAAACAGGGGCACTTTGCCAAATCAACACGGGTTAAGCAGCTAAATAACTTTAAGGCTAAACGCCACGCGAGCGGGGCAACCATCGCTGATGACCAGCTGACGGACTTTCTAGTGGTGCGCTTTGCATTAACGGCCAAGAAGCGGGTTCCCAAGGTTGCTCAGGAAAGCACCCAGCGCTTCCTGATTGAAATTGGTGGGGCCCTGATTGGTGAAAACGGAGACCTTAGTAAAATTGTCCCTGCCCGGCTTAAGAAAGTAAATGCCCAGGTTCCCTGGCAATTCTTTAAGCAAATCGTGGATAATTGGGCCTTGTTACAGAAGTTCCTGGTAAAGGAGGTCCCCGCGGTACCACTGACCAAGCAGTTATTGGTCAAAAATCAGCTTACAACGGCCGAGCTAGGAAGGGCGGTTGCTCAACTCCTGGCTCAAAAAGTTGCTGCCATAAGTCTGGTGAACCAACACCAGTCAGCTGGTGCTAAGCAAAAACAACTGGCCCAGATGCTAATGACGACCATTTGCCCCGCTGGCCACTTAGACTGGGCGAAAGTCAAAGCACTCCTCGGACCACTGCCGTACACACCGGACCCGGCTTTAGACCAGCCGACCCGGGAATGGCTGACCCAACTGAGCCAGCAAGAATGATATTGACGGCAGGAAAGAAAATCTGGTATAACTAACAATGTTATTTAGTGGCTGTGGCGGAGCAATCGCCATGGCCTTTTTATTTTTAGGGGGCGAAAACTTGAATCAGAATAAACATAACCACATCTATTTAGCAATTATTTCTCTGGCACTCTTAACGTTTATCGGCATTTTAAACGAAACTTCAATGAACGTTACCTACCCAAAGCTGTCCCGGCAGTTTGCGGTCTCTTTGGATACCATCCAGTGGATCACAACCGGCTACCTTTTGATGGTGACGGTGACGATGGGGACGACGGCCTACCTGCTTCGGCAGTTTAAGGCCAAGCACCTCCAGCTGGCGGCTGTCTTGGCCTTCACTTTTGGTGACTTGCTGTGCGCCATGGCCCTGAATTTCCCAATGCTGCTGGTGGGGCGGCTCATCCAGGCAATGGCCACGGGGTTATCCACCCCAATCTTGTTCCACCTTATCTTTACGGAAATTCCCCGTGCCCGTCTCGGTGCGATGACGGGCTTTGCCGGGATGGTGATCTCGTTTGCTCCGGCACTAGGCCCAACGTATGGTGGGTGGATTTCAGAAGTCACTTCCTGGCAGCTGATCTTCTGGCTCTTGCTACCTTTTGTCCTGGTAAGTTTGGTCCTTGGTCAGTGCTTTATTCGCAACACGCCGTTAGGAAACACGAAGCGCTTTAGCTATGGTAGCTTGATCAGTTTAGCCGTGGCCCTCTTCTCATTTGTCTACGCCTTTTCGACGATTGGCCAGGCCGGGATTGGCTGGCCACTGGCGGCCTGGCTAGTAGTTGCGGTCGTCTCTTTAGCCGTCTTTATCTACGTCAATAACCATGGGGAATCACAGCTCTTTGATTTACGGGTCTTTCGGGTAAAGCCGCTCCGTTTGTCGACTTTGACTTACTTTAGCCTGCAGTTCATCAATATCGGAATTTCACTGGTAATTCCCTTGTATGCTCAGTATGTCCTGGGAGCATCATCCACGATTGCTGGCCTGGTCCTGCTACCAGGGTCGGTATGTGGGGCCTTCATTGCACCCTTTGCCGGTCGTCTGGCAGATAACCAGGGCTTTGCCAAACCGGTAACCTTTGGGGGCGTCCTCCTCATGATTGGGGCCGCTTGCTTTGCATTCCTCCAGACCCAGCTAACCCCATTTTTGATCATGGCCTTCTTCCTGGTTTTGCGGATTGGCTTTAACTTTGCCTTCGGGAATACCATTTCTAACGCGACAGTCTTGGTGGACGCCCGGAATAGTGCTGACGTCAATTCAATCTTCAACATGGTTCAGCAGTTCGCCGGTTCCCTGGGGACGGTCTTTTTGGCCGCCGTCTTGGCCGTTTTCCAGAATAACGGGACAGGAAGCTTGGCCAGTCGGACCTATGACGGGGGCCGGGTGGACTACATCTTCCTGACGGCCCTGGCTGTGGTTGTCCTGTGCGCAATCATTATTAACTACCGCCTGCAAAAGCAGGGCAAAAGTATGGTAAAATAGGGGCTTGGATAATAAGACTAGTTTATGAAGAGGGAGTGAGATAAAGTGAGCGAACAACCATTTGTTCCGCTGATTTTAGGAAGCGACTTTAACGCTTACGGGATGGCCCGGTCAATGTATGAAAAGTATGGGGTGAAGTCACACCTGTATGCCCGGGCAGAACTGGCACCAACCCGGTTCTCAAAGATTGTTGACCTGCACTTTAACCCGGACCTGCAGAAGCCGGAAGTATTTACTAAGACCCTGATTGGGGCCGCTAAGCAGTACATTGCCCAGGGGAAGAAGGTTGTCCTGATCAGCTGTGGGGATGACTACACCGAGTTAGTCAGCAAGAACCGCAGTGAACTTTCTAAGTACATGGCCTGCCCATACGCCGACTACGAGTCCGTTGCCAAGCTGACTAATAAGGAAGAATTCTACAATGTCTGTGAGCAATACGGCCTGCCATACCCGAAGACCGATATCCTGACTCCCGAGACGGACTACAAGAACTACCAGTCGCCGTTTGAGTTCCCGGTTGCCCTCAAGGCTGCTGATGCAGTGCAGTGGCATAAGGGGAACTTTGCCGGTTACGAAAAGGCCTACATCATTAACGACGCCGCCCGCCTGGCGGAGGTTTTAGAAACAATCTACGAACACAGCCCATACAAGGGGGACCTGATTTTACAGGAGTTTATTCCTGGTGACGACAGCAACATGCGGACAATCAACTGCTACGTGGGTAAGGACCACCAAGTGAAGTTGATGAGCCTGGGGCACCCCCTGCTGGAGGAATGTGAACCCTCTAATGTTGGTAATTATGTCGCCATCATGCCGGCCTATGACGAAAAAATCTACCAAAACATCAAGCACTTCTTGGAGCAAGTGGGCTTCACTGGCTTCGTAAACTTCGACTTGAAGTATGACCGCCGCGATGGTCAGTTTAAGGTTTTTGATCTAAACCCACGGCAGGGACGGAGTAGCTTCTTCGTTTCCCTAAATGACCACCAGCTGGCAACGTTCCCGGTTGAAGATTACGTATTTGATACACTGAAGGATGCCAAGACAATTTACGCCAACCAGGATCCAAAGAAGTACAAGCTGTGGCTTGGTGTTTCCAAGAAGACCTTCCTGCAATACGCCAAGAATAATGAGATTAAAAAGCAGGCAGAAAAGCTGATTAAAGAAGGCCGTTATGGGACCACTTACCACTACGCCAAGGATATGAACCTGATGCGGTGGATTCTCGAAAAGCGGATCAACGCCGTTTCACAAAAGAACTTTGCCAAGTACTTTGTTGAAAAGAAATAGGTAGTATTAAAGGAAGCTGAGAAGTTATTTCGCCCGGCTTCCTTTTTATAAACGGGCAAGGAAACACGTTCTTTTAAGGACGTGATGAATTGCCTATTTTTTAATCGAACATACGTTTCAGAGTATGATATAATGTCTTTAACAGAGAATGGTGTTCAGATATTAATTAGCTTTGTTGACTGGCCAATGATGAAAGATTGTGGTGAAAATGGCACAAGTTATAAAGGGGATCAAACTTCGCCTATATCCCAATGCCCAGCAAAGGGAACAATTGTGGCAGATGTTTGGCAACGATCGCTTTGTTTGGAACCAAATGTTGGCAATGGCCAAAGAGCGGTATCGAAATAATCCCGGTAGTCACTTCGTCAATGAATACGGAATGAATTATCTACTGAAGAGACTTAAGCAGGAATACCCATTCCTTAGGGCTAGTGACTCAACTAGTTTTCTAGTGGTTAATCACAACCTCGCCCAAGCTTTTAAGATGTTATTTAAACATCGGGGCGGTTACCCACGTTTTAAATCGCGTCGTGCTATTCGCCAAGCTTATACGGGGCGGTCAGTTTGTCGAGTGCTTGCTAGGCGACGGGTTAAGCTGCCTAAGCTGGGCAGTATCCGCACCAGCAAAACAACATTGTTAGCTAGTAGCAAGATTAAGTGCTATACGGTTTGCCTCGAGCCCACTGGCCGCTACTATCTGTCATTACAAGTGGCAGTTGAAG
>NZ_AZGM01000134.1:0-11454 GCF_001435935.1 Limosilactobacillus panis DSM 6035 | reverse complement strand
GGAAAAGCAGTCGGAATTGATGTTGGCATCGCTAATCTAGCCATTAGTTCTGATGGGATTAAGTACGAAACCTTTAATGCTAAATGGGCGGAAAAGCAAGCAACTAAGTGGCAAAGTAAGTATGCCAAGCGGAAACATCAGGCGACGGTTGTCGTCTGCCAATGGAACCATAACCACAAGACCATTAAGAAAGAACTAAGTGATTACCAAAACTGGCAACGAGCCCAACAACAAAAGGCCTGTTACCAAGTCAAGGTAGCGAACCAGCGCAAAGACTATTTGCATAAACTAACAACGACCTTGGTTAAGCAGTACGACGTAATCGTCATTGAAGATTTGAAAGCCAAAAACCTTCAGAAAAATCATTGCCTAGCTAAAGCGATTGCGAATGCCAGTTGGTATCAGTTCCGGACCATGTTGGCATATAAATGTGCCTGGTATGGTAAGAAATTAGTAACTGTTAAACCGAACTATACCAGCCAAATTTGTAGCCACTGTGGTTACCATAGCGGACCAAAGCCGTTACAAATTCGTGAATGGACTTGCCAAAACTGTGGTGCCCATCACGACCGCGATATTAATGCGGCAGTTAATATCTTGCATCAAGGATTAAAAGCTATTGGCTAGGGACTAGCCATGGTAAAAGAGTGGAGTTCTGTAAGTTAGGTATCCTGAATACAGGCATAACATCCTAAATACTACTCCGTGTTCCCAGAAGCTCGGTCATTAATGGCCGAGTAGTTCACTCGTTGACCTATATTAATATTCGATAACAAGTAATGACCAGCTGTTGAATTGGCCCATAAGCAATGTAATAATGTTGCTGATCAAATATTTAATAAGGAGAAAATCAAGGGATACAGATGATAGATACAATCATTCACTTCATGGTGAATAATCAAACCTTTACCCTATTTGTGTGCGTGGCCCTCGGTTTTGCAATTGGTAACTACAAGATTGCTGGCCGCTTTAACGTTGGTGCCACCGTGGCGACCCTGGTCGTTACCCTGATTGTTGGCCAGGTAGGGGCGTTTCCCCGTAACGAAATGCTGGGTACCATTTTCTTTGGTGCCTTCATGTTCTCAGTTGGTTACCGCATTGGGCCCCAGCTACTGGTGAGCCTTAAGATTTTTGGTGTTCGCATTATTATTGCCAGCCTTTTCTGGATGCTGATTGCCTTTCTGGTTTCGTGGGGGCTGTTTATTGCCTTCCACATCGGTCCGGGGATTGCTGCCGGAATCATTTCTGGCTCCCTGACCCAGTCCGCAACGGTGGCCAGTTCCTTACAGACGATTGGGGCCCTCCCGGTAAGCAAGGCGGTGCGGGCAACGTATGAGGCCCAACTGCCGGTTGCCTACGCGTTGACCTACGTTTTTGGAACCTTGGGTGTCATCATCCTGCTGCGCGACATTGCCCCCAAGATGATGGGAATCAAGATCGAAGAACAGGGACCATTGATGGCCAGGAAGTACCACTTCCATGCTAAGAACCCTAACCCAACCTGGCGGCGGACCTACCTGGTTTCTGTTGACTCACCATTCGTGGGGAAGACAATCGCCCAGCTAAATGACTGGTCTAACTACCACTTGATCGCCCTGGCGGTTTTTCGTGACCACCGGATGACTGACCACCTGTAATATAAAATCCAGGCGGGGGACCTGGTGACCATCATCGGTTACGCGGTTCACTTTGACCGCCTGCACGGAATTAAGGGGATCAAGGAAGTTCTGACGCCAACCAACGCCCCGAAAGAGCGGAAGTTTGTCTTAGGGAAGGGCTTCAAACCAGTGCAACTGGCAATCCTTCGCCAGCATGGGGTCTTTATCAACATTCAGGACCCCATCACGGGAAATGAACAGCTGGTTAACCAGCTTCGTCCGGGGAACGTAATTTCGTTAACTGGTAACACCTCCCGGACGGCCAACATTCTTCATAAGATGGGACGCTGGCACACTGATGAGGACGCCATCAACTACACCCTGTTTTCACTGGGAATTGGTGGTGCTTCCCTTTTAGGAATTCTTGGATTAAAATTAAATGGTATCCCGCTGCAACTTGGGAATGGGACAGCGGCCTTGATCATGGGACTGGTTTTGAGTTCCTGGATTAACCGCCATCGTGACTACAAGTCCATCCCCGAGACCGTGACGACCTTTGCCCAGAGCGTTGGCCTGACAATCTTCGTTGGTACGGTGGGCCTGCAATCTGCCCAGGCGTTCACTTCAGCGATCCAGTCACTCGGTTGGGGTGTTTTGGTTGTGGGTGCAATTATTACAATTGCCCCCCACCTCTTGACCCTCCTGTTTGGCCGTTACGTTTTACGAATGGAGCCCCTCGCGTTGATTGGGAGCCTTGCCGGTTCGGGAACCAGTGCCGCCTCGATGAGTGAGGTCGTTCAAAAGGCGGGCCTGGAAGGTGGCGCCTACTTTGCGGCTGCCTTTACACCGGCGTTTGTTGTTGGAAACATTGGGATTACTTTATTAGGACCGATCTTTGTGGCCTTATTGGCCTAGAGAGAGGAAGAAAGGCGTAATTAAAAATGAAAAAATTCTTTACGGTGTTAGGTGGCATGGGAACCCTGGCCACGGAAAGCTATGTGCGGCTGCTAGACCAGCGGACCCCAATCCACCGCGACCAGGACTACTTGGATTACATCGTGGTTAACCATGCCAGTGTTCCTGACCGGACTGCCTGGATTTTGGACCACCAGAAACCAGACTACAACTTAGACTTAATTGAAGACATTAAGCAGCAGAGTCTGCTTAAGCCAGCCTTCTTCGTGCTGATTTGTAACACCGCCCACTACGCTTTTGACAAGCTGCAGGCGGCAACTGACATTCCCATCCTGAACATGCTGGATGAGACGGTCAAGGAGATCAAGCACGTTAAGCCCGGTGCCAAGAAGGTTGGCTTACTGGCTACCCGGGGGACCGTAGAAGCGGGCCTGTATGACCAATACATTACCGGTGCCGGTTACGAGGAAATCAAGCCGACCCTGGAGATCTTGGATATGACCGAGGACCTGATTTACCATGATATTAAGGAAGCTGGTCATTCTAACGGGCAGAAATTCCACGAACTGGTCCGGAAGATGGTCGAAGAAGAGGGTGCTGATGTGGTGATCCTCGGTTGTACGGAACTGTCGTACGCTCAAGAAATGAACCCCGAAAAGGAGTTCGCCGTGGTGGATTCCCAGTCGACAATCGTTGACCGTTCCCTTGAACTAGGGATGAAGCTGGAAGGGCGGAAGTAAGTTATTAAAACTAGTCCAAAGCGATTGATTGTGTCGCCTTGGACTTTTTATTTTCGCCAAGCCCTTAAATGGTCTAGACTGCAAGAAACGTGGTAAAATAAGAGAATATGTGTAAAGAGAAGTACCTTTGGCATAAGGAGGAATGTATTATGGGTTCACCGGTCTATATCCAAATTCATAATCAGTTACGAGAGAATATTGAGAATGGTAAGTGGCACGTTGGCCAAAAGATTCCCGCAGAACGTGAATTGGCCAGCCACTTCAACGTCAGCCGGATGACCTTACGGCAGGCAATCCAGGCATTAGTCGATGAGGGAATCCTTGAACGCCGGGTGGGTTCGGGAACCTTTGTTGCCAACCGTAAAGTCCAGGAGAAAATGGCCGGGGTAACGAGTTTCACCGACTTAATGCTGGCAGCGGGGAAAACGCCGTCGAGTAAAACTATCTCCTACCACCTGACGGTTCCCTCGCAGACAGAAATTGAGAAGTTACAGTTATCTGCGGGCGAACAGGTCCTACGGATGGAACGGATTCGCTCCGGCAACAATATCCCCATCTGTTATGAGATTGCCACCGTTCCGGCAAAGCTGGTGGAGAAGTTCAGCCGGGAAGAAATTACGACTTCCTTTTATCGCACGCTAGAACAAAAGGCCCATCTTTACCCAGGCCACGCCACCCAGCACATCTCAGCAACCAAGGCGACTGAACGGATTGCCACTTATCTCCAAGTTAAGCGGGGGGACCCGTTACTACGAATGACACAATTATCATATTTACAGGACGGGCGGCCGTTCGAGTACGTCCATACGCAATACGTTGGCTCCCGCTTTGAATTTGTCCTTGAAAAATAGCCTTTATTCTGGATTTGATTGTTGTTATATTAATAGCATAAATTATTGCTGGATTATTGATACTATTAGATTTAACCGAAGGGAATATACGAAACAATGAAGTTTAATTATCCTGATGATAGCCTGGCTCTTCATACCGACGCCTACGAACTCAGTATGATGCAAACGTACTGGAAAGAGGGGATGGGCAACCGCCGTGCGGTCTTTGAGGCTTTCTTCCGGAAAATGCCATTCGATAATGGTTACGCCGTTTACGTGGGACTGGACCACATTATTCGCTACATCAAGAACCTTAAGTTTACCGATAGTGATATTGAATATTTAAAGTCAACTGATCAATTTGATAATGACTTTTTGGAATATCTTCGTAATTTTAAATTTACCGGGACCATTCGGAGCTTTGAGGAAGGGGACTTTGTCTTCAACCACGAACCAGTCATCCAGGTTGACGCACCGATGATTGAGGCCCAATTGATTGAAACGGCAATCTTAAACATCCTGAACTACCAAATCATGGTGGCTACCAAGGCATCGCGGATCCGCTCCATTGTTGGTGACCAAAGCGTCATGGAATTTGGGACCCGGCGTGCCCAAGAGCTGGACGCATCCATTTGGGGAACCCGGGCCGCCTACATTGGGGGCTTCAATGCCACCAGTAATGTCCGGGCCGGCAAGCTCTTCGGAATTCCAATTTCCGGGACCCACGCCCACGCCCTGGTTCAGGCATACATGAGTGACTATGACGCCTTTAAGGCATACGCGGAGACCCACCATGACTGTGTGTTCCTGGTTGACACCTTTGACACCCTGAAGAGTGGGGTGCCGAACGCAATTAAGGTGGCTAAGGAGTTCGGTGACAAGATCAACTTCTTGGGGGTTCGGATCGACAGTGGCGACATGGCCTACCTCTCCAAGCGGGTGCGGGCAATGTTAGATGAAGCCGGCTTCTCGGATGCCAAGATTTTTGCCTCTAACGGCCTGGATGAGAAGACTATCCAGAACTTGAAGATGCAGGGCGCTAAGATCGACGTTTGGGGGATTGGTACCAAGCTGATTACGGCCTATGACCAACCGACCTTAGGAGCAGTGTACAAGCTTGTGGCCTTTGAAGATGAACACGGTAAGATGGTCGATACCATCAAGATTTCAAATAACGTTGCGAAGATGTCGACTCCTGGCAAAAAGCAGGTATGGCGGATTAACGACCGGATTGACGGGAAGAGTGAGGGGGACTACATCACCCTGGCCGATGAGGACCCACGTAAGTTAAGCACGATCAACATGTTTAACCACCGCTTCCCACTCCAGCAAAAGGACGTCAGTGATTTCACCGCCCGGCCAATTCTGAAGGACATCTGGAGGGATGGTCAGTTTGTCTACGATGAACCAACGCTGGATGAGATCCGCGACCACCGGATTGCTAGTCTGGCGGCCCTCTGGGATGAGTACAAGCGGGACCTCAATCCCGAAGTTTACCCGGTTGACCTTTCTCAACGTTGCTATGATAATAAGATGAAGTTGATTCATAAGGTTAACCGTTACGTCAAGGAACTCAGTGATAAGGGGTAATTAGAATGCGTAAACTACAAGAAAAAATCATTAAAGAACTCAAGGTTAGCCCGGAGGTTGATCCTAAAGAAGAGGTCCACAAGCGGGTTAAGTTTATCCACGACTACCTCCAAAAGACGGGGATGAAGACCCTGGTCCTGGGGATTTCCGGTGGTCAGGACTCGAGCTTAGCAGGGCGCCTGGCCCAGCTGGCAGTTGAGAAGCGCCGGCAGGAAACCAATGACGATGGTTACCAGTTTATCGCGGTCCGCCTGCCCTATGGCGAACAAGCGGATGAGTCCGATGCAATGGCGGCAATCAACGACTTCATTAAGCCGGACCAAACGCTGCGGGTAAACATTAAACCCGCAACGGACGCCATGGTTTCCTCATTGGAAGCAGCCGGCGCAACAATTTCGGACTTCAACAAGGGGAATATCAAGGCCCGTGAACGGATGATTGTCCAGTACGGGATTGCGGGTGCCCATGGCGGAGTAGTTGTCGGTACTGATCATGCGGCCGAGGCCGTTACCGGTTTTTACACCAAGTTTGGTGATGGTGGTGCCGATATCACCCCATTGTCAGGCCTCGATAAGCGGCAGGGCAAGGCCCTTTTAAAGTACCTGGGTGCGCCTGCATCGCTGTACGAGAAGGTGCCAACTGCTGACCTAGAAGACGACCAACCCATGCGGCCGGATGAAGAGGCCCTTGGGGTTCGCTACCAGGACATTGATAATTATCTTGAAGGGCACCAGGTTGCCGATGAAACGGCAGAAAAGATTGAAAACTGGTACCTTAAGACGCAACACAAGCGTCACCAGCCAATTACCCCTTTGGATACTTGGTGGAAGTAGTTTTGATGTGGAGGATGTATGGATCAACAAACAATTCAGCTTGTCAATAAGCAGTTACCGGACTTAAAGCGTCATCAAATTGAAGCGGCGTTAAAACTAATGGATGAGGGGAACACCATCCCCTTCATTGCCCGTTACCGGAAAGAGATGACCGGGACGCTAGATGAAGTCCAACTGCAGTCAATTCGTGACGAATACCGGCACGTGACTAACCTGCACGAACGGCAGGAAACGGTCATTAACAAGATCAAGGAACAGGGGAAGTTAACGCCGGCCCTTGAAAAGCAGATCAGGGCCGCAACCGAACTCCAAATGGTGGAGGACCTGTACCTTCCTTATAAGCAGAAGCGGCAGACCAAGGCCCAGAAGGCTAAAGCCAACGGTCTGGCACCGCTGGCCAACTGGCTACTCACTTATCCGGATGGTGACTTGGCAACGGAAGCGGCCAAGTACGTTAATGACAACGTTGTCGATGCACAGGCTGCTCTTGATGGGGCCCATGAAATTCTTGCAGAAGCAATTAGTGAAATGGTAACGGTTCGGGCGTGGTTGCGGAACTACACGAGCAACCATGGTGAGTTAGTCACCGGCCTGAAACGCAACGGTAAGGAAAAGGACGAACTAAAGACCTACCAGCAGTACTATGACTTTTCCAGTGCCGTGAAGGATCTGAGCTCCTACCAGGTCCTAGCAATCAACCGGGGTGAAAAGGAGGGCGTTTTGAGTGTTAAGGTTGCCGTTGACGAGGCGGTTGTCCTAAACTACCTGTCCTTCCGGCTGATCCGGACCAGGGCAGAGAACGCGGCGACGGCCTTTATCAAGGCGGCGGCTGAGGATGCCTACAAGCGCTTCTTGGGCCCGGCCATTGAGCGGGAGATCCGTCACCAACTGACCGAAGACGCTGATAAGCAGGCGATTCGCGTGTTTGGCGAGAACCTGTACCACCTGTTGATGCAGGCACCAATCAAGGGGAAGGTTGTTCTCGGTTTTGACCCGGCTTACCGGACTGGTTGTAAGCTGGCCGTCCTTGATGAAAATGGGAAATTTCTCACGAAGGCGGTTATCTACCCCCACAAGCCCGCTCCAGAAAAGCAGCGGGCCGCTGCGGAAGGCGAGTTCATTGACCTGCTTGAAAAATACCACGTTGAGATGGTGGCAATCGGGAATGGGACCGCTAGCCGGGAGTCCGAGCAGTTTGTCGCTAAGGCACTGAAGAAAATTGACCGCCCAATTTACTACGTCATCGTCAATGAGGCGGGGGCGTCAGTCTATTCGGCTAGTCAAGAGGCCCGGGACGAATTTCCTGACCTCCATGTTGAACAGCGGAGTGCCATCAGCATTGGCCGCCGTCTCCAGGACCCATTGGCTGAACTGGTAAAGATCGATCCCCAGTCAATTGGGGTCGGCCAGTACCAGCACGATTTGCCTAAGAAAGAACTGTCCAGCGAGCTGGATGCCGTCGTTGAACGGGCGGTGAACCGGGTTGGGGTCAACCTCAACACGGCCAGTTACCAGCTGCTCAGTCAGATTTCTGGTTTAAACAAGACGATTGCTAAAAACATCGTCAAGTACCGTGACGACCACGGTCGCTACACTAACCGGAAGCAGCTTAAGGATGTTCCGCGCTTGGGTCCGAAGGCATTCCAGCAGTCAGTCGGCTTCCTTAGAATCGTTAATGGTGAAAATCCCCTGGATAATACCGACGTCCACCCGGAAAGCTACCCAGTTGCTGCTAAGATGATGAAGGCAGCAGACGTGGCGGTTGCCGACCTTGGAACGCCAGCGGCGACGAAGCGGCTTGAGAAGCTGAACATCGCAGACTTTACGACTGAGAAGGCAGGAGCCGCCACGGTTAGTGATATCGTTGACTCCCTACAAAAGCCGGGACGGGACCTCCGGGATTCCATGCCGGCACCATTACTGCGCCATGATGTGATGACGATTGAGGACTTGAAGCCGGGGATGCAATTACAGGGGACGGTCCGCAACGTTGTTGACTTTGGGGCCTTTGTGGATATTGGTGTTAAGCACGATGGCCTGGTCAACATCTCGAAGATGACGAAGAAGTTTACCAAGGATCCCCGGTCGGTGGTTTCGGTTGGTGACATTGTGGATGTTTGGATCGACAGTGTCGACTTAAAGCGGCAACGTATCCAGCTGACCATGCTGAATCCGGCAGGAGACGATAATGAATAACCAAGAACTGCAGCGGCTAACTGAAAAGTGGTCGCTGCAGTATTTTAACCGTCCCTTTACCCACCGGATCTTTTTCAATCCCCGCTTGCGGACCACCGGTGGGCGCTACCACTTAAATGATGGTCATATTGATATCAATCCCTTGATGTACACCGAGTTTGATATCAGTAACCTGAAGCGGGTTGTCCTCCACGAGCTGTGTCACTACCACCTCCACCAAACCGGGCGTGACTACCACCACCGGAGCAAGGACTTCCGGACCCTGTTGGCCCAGGTCGGTGGCTCACGGTACGCTCCGGTGACAAGTAAGGCCCGGCCGCCCAAACGGCACCTGTTTTACCAGTGCCAGGGCTGTGGCGTTGTTATCGCCCGCCAGCGGCATTTCAATACCCACCGGTACGTTTGCCGGCGGTGTGGGCACCACTTCAAACTAATAAAGGATGTTTCCTGATTGAATTGGGGGCAGTTACAAGATGCATTTTTTAAGAAAAACAGCGGTCCGGGGGACGAGCCCCTTCCTAATCATTGCGGTTGCTTTTGGTGGCTTGATCCTTCTGGGCACCATTTTACTGATGCTACCGGTCGCAACGAGGAATGGTCAGGGAGCCCCATTTGCCGACGCCCTGTTTACGGCGACCTCTGCTGCCTGTGTGACGGGGCTGGTCGTCCACAACACAGCAACTTACTGGTCGCTCTTTGGTCAGGCCGTTATTTTAGTCCTAATTCAAGTTGGCGGCCTGGGCGTGGTAACCGTTGTCGTTGGCGTCCGGGCGCTACGGCGGCAGCGGATTAGTCTGCGTGAGCGAACAATTATGCAGGAGTCGCTGTCTGCGTCTAAGATTGGTGGTGTCATTCGGTCGACCCGCTTTATCATTGTGACCACCATTGGAATTGAACTCATTGGGGCCCTCCTTTTGCTGCCGGTGTTCGTCCCCCGTTTTGGCTGGGAAGGCGGCAGTGGTGAAGCCATCTTTCATGCTGTCTCGGCTTTCTGTAATGCGGGCTTCGACCTCCTCAGTACCAAGCAACCTTACCAGTCACTGATGGCATACTCAACAAATGTTGCGATGAATCTTGTGATCGGCCTCCTGATTTTGATTGGGGGAATTGGCTTTATTACCTGGATTGATGTGCGAAAGCATGGCTGGCACATTCGTCGCTATCGTCTGCAGAGCAAGATTGTCCTGGTGGCAACGGTCATCCTTTTGTTAGTACCGATGGCCTACTTCTTTTGCTGCGAGTTTCAAAATTTCCCGATGAAGAAACGGCTTTTGGCGTCCTTTTTCCAGACGGTGAGTCCCCGGACCGCCGGCTTTAACACGGTTCCTTTAACGCAACTGTCTGATAACGGTCAGTTTATGACCATCCTGCTGATGTTTATCGGTGGAGGAACTGGTTCGACGGCGGGGGGAATTAAGATGACGACGGCGGGGGTCCTGTTCTGTGCCTGCCTAGCGGTGATCTTTCGTCGGCGGGAGGTAACGGCGTTTGGCCGGCGAATTGCTCCCCGGACCATTTTTCGGGCCGCGGCCATTTTTACCCTGTACCTAAGTCTGTTAATCGTGGCGGCAATGGTGATGAGCGGTGTGGAGCACCTTGCGCTGTTAACCAGCCTGTTCGAATGTGCTTCGGCGCTGGATACGGTCGGTCTGACCCTGGGGGTGACTCCCTTACTGCATTTGAGTTCACGCCTACTTCTGATACTATTGATGTTCATCGGGCGGGTCGGCAGTTTGACAGTCGTCTTTGCGGTGGGCAGCCACCCGACAAAGTTCCAGGCCCGCTACCCAGAGGAAACCGTAAACGTTGGTTAGGAGGAAATTAACGATGGCAAAGGATAACATTGACTCTGCACTGGTGATTGGCTTAGGACGGTTCGGCTTTCACGTTGCTAAAAAGTTTAATGAACTCGGCATTGACGTGATGGGGATCGATATCAAGGAGGACCGGGTGATTGCTGCCACCGATGTCCTCACCCGGGGTCTGATTGGCAACACCACGAACGCTGACTTCTTAAAAAGTTGCGGGGTGGAAAACTTCGACCTGTGTGTCGTAACGATTGGCGGGGACTTTGAGGCCTCACTGAAGACGACCTGGCAGCTTAAACAGCTGGGCGCCAAGAAGGTCATTGCCCGGGCTAGCTCGGCCGATTCACGAGCAGTTCCTGTTACGCAACGGGGCAGACGAAAGCATTTACCCGGAACGTCAGGATGCCCAATGGCTAGCCTACCGGTACAGCTCACCCCATATTTTGGACTACACCCGTTTAGACCAGGAAAATGCCATCTTTGAGATTGAGGTCCCGACATCGTGGGTCGGTAAGTCACTGGTGGAGATTGATGCCCGGAAGAAGTACGACCTGAACATCATTGGCAGTAAGCACCCAGATGGTCGGGTGTCGACCCATGTTGATCCCGAGCAGCTTCTCGAAAAGGGGATGACCCTGGTTGTCAGTGGGGATGCCCAGACAATCCTCAAATTATTTCGCTAAAAATAAAAAAAGTACTTGCCAATGAATTGTCTGCTTGCTATAATACTATTTGTTGATGCGGCCATGGCGGAATTGGCAGACGCGTAAGATTAAGGATCTTATGGTCATTTATGACCGTGGAGGTTCAAGTCCTCTTGGCCGCACTACTAAAAACACCCAACTGGTTTTACCGGTTGGGTGTTTTTTTACGTTTAATTAACTAAAGTGTAAGCACCGAATAACAACACGTATTGAAAAAGCGTCATGCGCGACATCAGTTTT
>NZ_AZGM01000018.1 GCF_001435935.1 Limosilactobacillus panis DSM 6035 | reverse complement strand
CTTTTTGGCATGACGTCGTTCCTGCTTGGCCGGATTGGGCGAAACCTTTGCGGTTTCGGCCACCCGTTGGTTTAACTCTTCAATCCGTTGTTCAAGTAAGGCAATAATCGTATCAAGTTGATCAATGTCAAAGCTATCTTCATCAACATCAATCTTAACTTCTGCTTGCTTAATTTCACGAATTAGTTTTTGAGCCTTTTCAACGTTTAATTTGCGATACTTAATGGTGCGTTTCTTCCAAACAAAGGAATACTTATTTGCGTTAGCTAAAATCTTAGTGCCATCAATGAATGAAGCCTCATCGATCATTCCCTGAGCCTTTAAATAGTCATGAAATTCCTTGAAACTAC
>NZ_AZGM01000133.1 GCF_001435935.1 Limosilactobacillus panis DSM 6035 | reverse complement strand
CCCTTCTTCTATTCATGACATACCTGCTGTACTTCTTCTGCCCATGGTAAAAGAGACTCAATGTCGCTACTTTTCTGGTTGGGTAGTCGATCAAACAGGTACTTAAAATATTTATATATATTTAGTTTATTTACTTTTGCTGTTGCCACTAGCGTGTAGTAAATCGCATTGGCCTCAGCTCCGCGTTTACTTTTCGCAAACAAACAGTTTTTACGAATCAGTGTTGTAAGCCGGATTTCTCCTTCCAATGAGTTATTACTCAGCGGTATTTGCCCATCTTCGAAGATTCGATATACTCTTGTCCGAAGTTTCAAAGCATTCTTGATAGCTGCACAAAGTCGGCCTTGCGGTGAAATAATACTATTCAAGTAACGGTAAAATTTATCAAGTAACGGCTTTACATGAATAATCCTTTGCTGTCGTTTCTCTTCCTTAGTTTGATATATTAATCCGTTTTCCTTATGGAAAACAGTCCCGAGGAGCTTTACCGCATGAAGAGCTTTCGAATGCTTTAATTGCTTCTTGCTTAGTAATTTAGTGATTCGAATGAATTCTCGCCGGATATGAACTAAACAAGAGCCAAAGTGGGCGTGGGGATATAAATGATTGCTATAACCTCCATACCCATCACACATGATAAAGCCTGGATAGTTTTGTCCAATAATATCACCGATTACTTTTCCTGAGCGGGTATTGCGATAATGATAGATTACCATATGATGATGGCTAAACTCAGTCGTAGTTCTTGTTGCCCAAAAATAACTGGTAGTCTTAGCTTCGTCAATGACCTTAAAAGGCGTTTCATCCATTTGGATTACTTTTTCATATTGCATTAATTTAGTTAATCGTTCATATAGTGGCCTTAGGTAAGTTTGACTAACCGTAATGATATTAGTTGCGAGTTGGCGGCCACTGACTGGCAAACCAACGGCTTGCCAGAGCTTTACCTGTCGATGGAAGGGTAGGGCTAAGGAAAATTTATACTCAGCTACTTTAGCCAAAATACTGCTGGAAATATAACTATGAGGCAATAATGATTGCGGCATTTGACTACTAATGATGATATCTTTACCGTCCTCATCACAGTCATTACACTTGTAGCTTTCTTGGTATAGGTTCGCACAGTACAATTCGGCCGGCTTTAGTCGGACTTCGCGGCTATATAGATGCTTACCAATCTTTTTCATCTGTTCATGGCACTTTGGACAATTCATATTAGTTAAATGAATTGTCTCATCCACTTGAGGTAAACCATCCAAAAAAGCGGTCCGCTGCCCAGAAACTTTAGCTTTCCGGTGACGCACCACTTGTTTTTCTTTCTTTTCAATCACTTCCGTGATTGAAACATTAGAATCTTGCAGCTGATCTAGTTCATCATCGCTAAATAGTGATTGCTGACCATCAACTACGGACTCAATTATTTCAGTTTTTTTCCCAAACATTTGATTCTGTTGAAGCTTAATAATTGCCGTCAACTTGTTGACCTGTTCCTTTAGGGCTTTGATCTGTTGCTTAAGCTCGCGATTCTCTTGGACTAAACTTTTACTCATGATACGTCACCTCCCTTTAAATTATTCTTCGGTAATTATATCAAAGAACAACGATTTTAAACAGAGGTAATTTAATAAAAGGTACCTGGTTGCGCTGCTTTAATCTTACGAACCGGTAATGGGTTTAGTCCCTTTAATAGCCAATCTAATTGTTTGGCTGATAACTCTTTGACTTCGCTACTATATCTCGGCCAACTCAAATGGCCATTTTCAAAGCGTTTGTAAAGCAAGATAAAGCCCTCACCATCCCAAAGTAGTCCTTTAAATCGGTCATTGCGGGATCCACAGAACAGAAAAAGTGAATTGTTGTATAATTCCAACCCATAATTCTCAGCGATAACCATTGCTAGTCCATCGATTCCCTTACGCAAGTCAGTTTTTCCACAGACTAGGTAAACATGATCGGGATCATGCCAGTTAATGAGCATAGCGCACCACAACCTTTGAAATCTCAGCCGCAAGGCTGGGACTGGCACCCTTGAAAAATGTTAGCTGGACATTGTCAACTTTCATTTTAACAGCTGGTCGCGGCGAAAATTTAGGCTTACTAACTGGTTCACTTTTAGTTTTGAAAACCGGTGTCACAATATCGTGTGTTTCCTCCATAAAAAATCCTCCTGTACTGAATTTTATATTTTCAGTATAGGAGGATCGGCTGACCATGCCTAGACGTGTCGTTATTGACTGCTTACT
>NZ_AZGM01000132.1 GCF_001435935.1 Limosilactobacillus panis DSM 6035 | reverse complement strand
TCAGTATAGGAGGATCGGCTGACCATGCCTAGACGTGTCGTTATTGACTGCTTACTATTCACTTTTGAAACAGGGGTATTTATTATCGACATATGTCTCACAAACGATAATAAAAAAGGCCGTGCAATTATGCACGGTCATCTTGGCGTGGCAACGTCCTATCCTCGCAGGGAGCGATCCCCCAACTACTTTCGGCGTGTT
>NZ_AZGM01000131.1 GCF_001435935.1 Limosilactobacillus panis DSM 6035 | reverse complement strand
AGTTAAACCAGTTTGGATGGTAATTAATCACCTTCTGAAGCTCTTGACGACAGGTTCCTGCTCGGTAATTGGGAATCTTAATGACAATCTCAAAGCGCGTTAAGCGTTCTGTTAGAGTCATCAGGGCTGGTTGATTCTTCCGCCGAACCCCCTTGACTAAATCCCCCTCCCAATCAAAAGGACGTTGGCGCTGATTAATCTTTTGCGGGCGTTTTTCAATTGAAACTCCCAGCCGTTTCACTGCTTGCCGAGAGTGGGAACGATGGTGCTTTTTTAGATGCCGACTTAGCTT
>NZ_AZGM01000130.1 GCF_001435935.1 Limosilactobacillus panis DSM 6035 | reverse complement strand
TACGGCCCATAGTGGACTTTCACCACCTAGCTAATACCCATGCCGGGCGCACTAGGAAAAGCCACCGAGCGTGAAAACGCCCAGTGGCTTTTTTCGTGATTTAAATGCTTAACCAATCCCCCGGGACCACTGGAACTGCAGGTTAACCTCTGCCAGGTTGATTACCTTCCTAATCATGAGGGCACCAGCACCGAGGAGGGAGACGTACTTGGAACCACTGATTGAAGTGATTGGCACTTGCACCTTTCGCTTTTCTGCGGCGACCTTAATTTGCCCTGTCAGGCCGGGGATGTTCTCGGTTAGTGGGGAGTTGATGAAGAGCCTTTCAGGACCATACAGCATCTGGAGGTTGAAGAGGGTCTGGGCAACGATATCGGCAAAACCATCAAGCACCTGCTGGGCCATTGCGGTCGGTTCGGTACATGCTTGGTAAAATTCTTCTAATGAAGAAAACCGGTACCCAACTGTTTGGCAGACCCGGTTGACCAGGTCATCGACGGAGATGTAGTCGCCGACCTCCTGGAGTTTTCCACGGCTGTTGGGGATGATGACACTGCCGAGTTCTCCGACCATCCCCCGAAAGCCACTGAACAACTTGTGGTTTGCGATGACCCCAATCCCGGGCCCCCGGTGGATACTTAAAACAACCAGGTTAGCAAGACTATCCTGGTTGGCGTAGTCCCGCTCATAAATAGCCGCCAGGTTGGCTTCGTTCCCGATCATCACGGGAACCTGGTAACGGTCGGCAAAGTATTGCTGGAGGTCGATCCCCTTGGTGGCGTAGTAAGGAGAATGAATAATCTTGTTCTGGTCGACGACAGCGTGAATTGAAAAGCTGATTCCTAGCAGGCCATGCTCGGTATCATTATTCTTGGCTGCCGTAGCGAGTTCACGGTTGATCAGGTCCATTACTTGAAGAATATCGTGATTTTGCGAAGGAAAACGTTGGAAGGAGATTTCCTGACCATCGGCGTAGAGAAACATCACAAATAATGAATCATAAGTTATGTTGAAGCAGGCAACATAACCAAAGTGACTATTAATGGTAAAGAGCTCCGGCTTCCGGCCCCCACCTTCAGTTGAATTTCCCCGACCGAGGTGGACGATATAGCCCTGCTGATCTAGTTCCGCAAAGATTGATGAAATGGTGGACTTATGCAGTCCCGTATTACGGGCGATGTCCGCTCGTGAAATGGCAGCATTGTTAAAGAGCTGCTGTTTAACGCGTTTGATGTTATTTAGTCGGGTAAGGTCCCGCTCCATAGAAAAAACTCCCCATAATTTAATTGATAAAGCTAATGTTTATTCTATATCTGTTCAGGCCCACGAGACAAGGGATTCCTCCTGCGGGGCGGCTTCAAATTTGGTCCAAAGTAAAATTTCTTTTGAGAAAGGGTTTACAAAGTCGGGTGCGGAGTGTATATTAAGAATTGTAAGTTAGTTGTTTATACAAACTAAATATTTCAGGAGGCTATCGATATGGCTGATTTATGGAAAAACGTTGGCGACATTAAGTACGAAGGACCACACAAGAGTGTTAAGTCCGGTTTGTTCTATCAATACTACAACCCAGATGAAGTAATCCTGGGCAAGAAGATGAAGGATTGGCTGCGGTTTGCCGTTGCCTACTGGCACACATTTGACCAACGCCTGGTCGACCCATTTGGTGATGGTACTGCAATGCGTCCTTACGACAAGTACACTGACCCAATGGACCAAGCCTTAGCTAAGGTTGACTACGCATTTGAATTTTACAAGAAGTTAGGCGTTAACTTCCTTTGCTTCCACGACCGTGACCTTGCTCCAGAAGGTGACACCCTTCGTGAAACCAACAAGAACCTGGATAAGATCGTTGACAAGATTGTTGAATATCAAAAGTCCACTGGCATGAAGGTCCTTTGGAATACTTCTAACCTCTTCACTAACCCACGGTTCCTTGAAGGTGCTGGTACTGCTCCATCCGCTAAGATTTACGCTTACGCTTGTGCCCAATTGAAGCACAGCCTGGAAATCGGTAAGCGGGTTGGCTCCGAAAACTATGTCTTCTGGGGTGGCCGTGAAGGTTACGAATCACTTTGGAACACTGAAATGAAGCGTGAACAATCACACATCGCTAAGTTCTTCCACATGGCTAAGGACTACGCTAACGAAATCGGCTTCGATGCCCAAATGCTTCTTGAACCAAAGCCAAAGGAACCAACTACTCACCAATACGACTTTGATGCCGCTACAACCATCAACTTCATGCGTGAATACGGCCTGGACAAGGACTTCAAGCTTAACCTTGAAGGTAACCACGCTAACTTGGCTGGTCACACTTACCAACACGAAATTCGGGTTGCTCGTGAAGCTGGTCTGCTTGGTTCTCTTGACGCTAACCAAGGTGACAAGCTGATTGGTTGGGATATTGATGAATACCCATCCAACCTGTACGAAACCACTGCTGCTATGTGGGAAGTTATCGAAAACGGTAGCATTGGACCTCGCGGTGGTCTGAACTTTGATGCCAAGCCACGGCGGACTTCATTCAAGCCAGAAGACCTGTTCTACGGTCACATTGTCGGCATGGATAGCTTTGCCGCTGGTCTGCGGGTTGCCGCTGCCATGAAGGAAGACGGCTTCTTAGACGACATCCTGAAGAAGCGTTACGCTAGCTGGGACGAAGGTCTTGGTAAGCGGATCGAAGAAGGCAAGGAAGACTTCAAGAGCATCGAAAAGACTGTTATCGATACTCCACAATCCGAACTCCGTGCTGCAACTCAATCTGACCACCTTGAAGAAATCAAGGATACTATCAACCACTACATGATTGAAACACTTGCTAAATAATGACCCCTCTTTTGAACTCAAGTAATTGAGGCTCAAATACTAATAACAGCAACTACCTATCAATTAATCTAAAAATTTCCGTGTAGATCATTATTTATCTGTAGTGTCTTATAATAAAAGGGCCGAGGCAATCAACTTTGCCCCGACCCTTTTATCATTGAAAGGAATGAAATGAAATGAACGAATACGTAATCGGTGTTGACCTCGGTACTAGTGCGGTCAAGGTTTCCGCAATGGACCCGGAAGGCCAAATTGCCGCCCAGGAAAGCTATGGCTATGAACTTCACCAACCACACCCGGGTTATAGTGAACAGGACCCGCGAGACTGGCTCTATGGAACGACCATTGCCATTGACCGTCTGATCCTCCGGGATGGTTTGAAGGCGGAAGAAATCAAGGGGATTTCCTTCTCCGGACAAATGCACGGCCTGGTATTACTGGATGAGAATGGCCAGGTCCTTCGTCCGGCAATGCTGTGGAACGACACACGGACCACCAAGCAGTGTGAAGAAATTAAGGAAAAGCTCGGTGATAAGTTTATCGACATCACCGGTAACCGGGCCCTGGAAGGGTTCACCTTGCCTAAACTATTGTGGGTCAAGGAAAACCAGCCGGAGATTTGGGCCAAGGCCAAGAGCTTCCTCTTACCTAAGGACTACGTGCGCTTCATTATGACCGGCAAACAAGCAATTGATTATTCTGACGCAACCGGGACCGTCCTCTACGACATTAAGAAGGGGACCTGGAGCAAGGAAATTTGTGATGCCTTTGATATCCCGATGTCAATGTGCCCACCATTGATGCGGTCAATTGATGAAGCTGGAACGGTAACGGACTACTACTCGATGTTCTCTGGCCTAAAGAAGTCCACCCGTGTCTTCGGTGGCGGTGGTGACAACGCCTGTGGGGCAGTTGGTGCCGGTATCCTCCAACCAAACATGGTGATGTCCAGTATTGGGACCTCAGGGGTTGTCCTGAAATACGAACCAGACGCTAACGTCAACTACCACGGGGCCCTCCAGTACGAATGCCACGCCATTCCTGATACTTACTACTCCATGGGGGTTACCCTGGCGGCAGGACACTCGCTAAACTGGTTCAAACACACCTTTGCTGCTGATGAGGACTTTACCGCAATGGTTAACAAGGCTGCTGAACGGCCATTGGGCGCCAACGGTCTCCTCTTCACTCCGTACGTCGTTGGTGAACGGACCCCGTATGCCGACGCGGATATTCGGGGAAGCTTCATCGGTGTTGACAGCATGCAGAACAAGTATGACTTTGTCCGGGCGGTTATTGAGGGAATTACCTTCAGCTTCCGTGACATCCTCAACATCTATGACCAACACGGCCAGGACTTCGACACCGTCGTTGCCATCGGTGGGGGTGCCAAGAGTGACTTCTGGCTCCAACTCCAGGCCAATGTCTTCAACAAGAAAGTCGTTTCCCTGACTAACGAGCAGGGACCAGGCCTTGGTGCTGCCATGCTGGCTGCTGTTGGCCTTGGCTGGTACGACTCCCTGCAGGACTGCGCAAAGAAGTTTGTTCACTTCGGCAAAACCTACGAACCACAAGCTGATGCCGTTGCCAAGTACAACGACCTCTACAAGGTTTACCACCAAGTTTATGACCAGACTAAGGGCCTCAGCCACCAGCTGATGAAGCTCCGAAATAACTGGGATTGATTGTAAAAGGCTCTGACCGGAAAACTTTCGGCAGAGCCTTTCTTGCTTATTTATTTTTTGAAAACGGGCAAGGAAACACGTTCTTTTAAGGACGTGATGAATTGCCCATTTTTTAATCTTTTAATCGAACACATGTTTCAGGATATGATATAATATCCTTAACAGAGAGTGGTGTTCAGGTATTAATTAGCTTTGTTGACTGGCCAATGATGAAAGATTGTGGTGAAAATGGCACAAGTTATAAAGGGGATCAAACTTCGTCTATATCCCAATGCCCAGCAAAGGGAACAATTGTGGCAGATGTTTGGTAACGAGCGCTTCGTTTGGAACCAAATGTTGGCAATGGCCAAGGAGCGATACCAAAATAATCCTAGTAGTCACTTTGTCAATGAATACGGGATGAATTATCTGCTGAAGAGACTCAAGCAGGAATACCCATTTCTTCGGGCTAGTGACTCAACTAGCTTCCTTGTCGTCAATCACAATCTCGCCCAAGCCTTTAAGATGTTATTTAAACGCCAAGGTGGTTACCCACGTTTTAAATCGCGTCGTGCTATTCGGCAAGCTCATACGGGGCGGTCAGTTTGTCGGGTACTTGCTAAGCGGCGAGTGAGATTACCTAAGCTGGGCAGCATTCGTACCAGTAAAACAACCCGGTTAGCTGATAACAAGCTTAAGTGCTATACGGTTTGCCTTGAGCCCACCGGCCGTTACTATCTGTCATTACAAGTGGCGGTTGAAACTCCCAAACACCTGAGAAAAACAGGAAAAGCAGTCGGAATTGATGTTGGCATCGCTAATCTAGCCATTAGTTCTGATGGAATTAAGTACGGAACCTTTAATGCTAAATGGGCGGAAAAGCAAGCAGCTAAGTGGCAAAGTAAGTATGCCAAACGGAAGCATCAGGCGACGGTTGCCGTCTGTCAATGGAACCATAATCATAAAACCACCAAGAAAGAACTGAGTGATTACCAAAACTGGCAACGAGCACAGCAACAAAAGGCCCGTTACCAAGCCAAGGTAGCGAACCAGCGCAAAGACTATTTGCATAAGCTAACAACGAACTTAGTTAAGCAATACGACGTAATCGTCATTGAAGATTTGAAAGCCAAAAACCTTCAGAAAAATCATTGCATGGCTAAAGCAATTGCGAATGCTAGTTGGTATCAGTTCCGGACTATGTTGGCGTATAAGTGTGCCTGGTATGGTAAACGTTTAGTGGTGGTTAAGCCAAACTACACTAGCCAAATTTGTAGCCACTGTGGTTACCATAGCGGACCAAAGCCGTTACAAATTCGTGAATGGTCGTGTCAAAGCTGTGGTACCCATCATGATCGCGATATTAATGCGGCAGTTAATATCTTGCATCAAGGATTAAAAGCTATTGGCTAGGGACTAGCCATGGTAAAAGAGTGGAGTTATGTAAGTTAGGTATCCTGAATACAGGCATAATATCCTAAATACTACTTCATGTTCCCAGAAGCGCGGTCATTAATGGCCGAGTAGTTCACAGTTGACGCAAGACTTCACTAGCAATCTCGTGGTTGGTCCACATCCAAATTGCGTGGCCCAAGCCTTCCGATAAGTGTTCTTCCCAGGGTTGGTCATGAACACTAGGGACGGTCTTCATTGCCGGCATAATTACCAGGTGGAAGGCAACCCACACCGCAATTCCAAACGGCACCCCTTCGTCCCGGGTCAAGGCCTTGACCTTTTTGTCCAGGAGGGCGGCGTAGGCCGTTGCAAAACTAACTGAGAAACCGAAGTGGACTAGGTAACTAACCCAGGGAAGGCTTTCTCCAGAATAGTGGTAGCTGGCCTGAGTTAACTTTGCTGGAATACCCAACTGTTGGAGTAGTTTTTGGGGTGGGTTAACCTTGTTCCGGGCGGCAGTCCGTGGTGGCAAGACATTTTCCCAGCCCAACTTGACGAGGCCGGAGATCAGGCCCGCTGCACTTCCGGCAATTAAGACGTGTTTCAAATTTAATTTTTGCATATTTGTCACTCCTCTGCGGTTTTCCCACCAATTATAACAGGGAAATATTTCCCAGGAAATAAATATACTCGGCAAAATTGTCTCCCGACATTCAATCATGATATGCTCTAAGTAAGCGTTTAACTTGTGCGAAAGGAATGAAATGCTAATGGTAACAATTGATTTGGACTTTGTTGAGGGCCTAACCCTTGAAGAACGGGCGGCCCTGGTTTCCGGAAAGGACTTTTGGTTCACCGCTAAGGTACCAGGAGTTGACCGGATGATGATGTCTGATGGGCCCTCGGGATTGCGGAAGCAAAACATCGATGCATCACCAGCCGATATCAATGACTCTGTGGATGCGGTCTGCTTCCCGTCGTCGGCTCTCACGGCTAGTTCCTTTGACGATGATATGCTCTATAAGCTTGGGACCCACCTGGGAATTGCTGCCAACGCTGAGCATCTTGGCGTTTTGCTGGGCCCCGGTGTTAACATTAAGCGGTCACCATTGGCCGGGCGGAATTTTGAATACTTTTCTGAAGATCCGTTACTTGCTGGCCGGATGGGGGTCGCATATGTAAAGGGGGTTCAGGACCAGGGCGTTGGCGTCAGTGTCAAGCACTTTGCGGCCAATAACCGGGAAAACCAGCGCTTCACCTCATCCTCAAACATCGACGAGCGGGCTCTCCGGGAAATTTATCTGGCTCAGTTTGAACGGATTGTCAAGCAGGCCCACCCGGCAACCTTGATGTGCTCTTACAACCGCCTTAACGGGACTCTGAACTCCCAGAACCAACGCCTGCTAACTGATATCTTGCGGAACGAGTGGGGATTCCAGGGATTAGTCATGTCTGATTGGGGAGCCGTGGCCGACCACGTTGCGGCTATTAAGGCTGGCCTGGACCTTGAAATGCCTGGTAAGGGTCAAGCATCGGTCGACGAAATTGTTGCGGCCGTCAAGGATGGTCGTCTCCAGGAATCAACATTAAACCGGTCTGCCCTCCGTGTCTTGAGAATGGTCGAGAAGTGGGGGAAGAAGGTAACCAAGGCCGATACGTACGATAAAAAGGAACAGCATGAGTTTGCTCGTCAGATGGCCGACGATAGTATTGTCCTCTTAAAGAACGACCAAAATCAATTGCCCCTCAATGCTACCGATTCGTTAGCAATTATTGGTGAGCTGGCTGCCAAGCCCCGTTTTGAAGGTGGGGGTAGCTCCCATGTCAACGCCCACCAGGTGGTAACGCCCCTGGATGCTGCGCCAGCAGGTGCACAATATGCTCAAGGCTATTCCTTAAAGGAAACGGCAACAGATGAGCACCTGGCGACAGCAGCGATTGAACTCGCAAAGAAGAGTGACCAGGTCGTCTTCTTTGCTGGTTTCCCAGAAGAGATGGAAACGGAGGGCTTCGACAAGGACACTATCTCGCTCCCCACTAACCAAAATGACCTGTTAGCCAAGGTGGCTGCGGTCAGCAGCAATGTTACCGTTGTCCTAGAAAATGGGTCTGTTCTGGAGATGCCGTGGGCTGACCAGGTACCAGCAATTTTTGAAACCTACCTGGCGGGCGAAGCTGTCGGTGAGGCAACTTGGGACATCTTGACGGGGAAGGTTAACCCGTCTGGGAAATTATCCGAGAGTTTCCCGCTGCGTCTGCAAGATAACCCAACCTACGGGACATTTGGTAAGGACCATGACGAGGAGGACTACCACGAGGGGATCTTCGTTGGTTACCGTTACTATGACCTGCACGAGATGCCCGTTCGCTTCCCATTTGGCCACGGACTCAGCTACACGAGCTTTGCTTACAGCAACCTGACCGTTGAGGAGGGGACCGACACGGTTAAGGTGGGCTTTGACCTTACTAATACTGGTAAGGTTGCCGGGAAGGAAGTTGCCCAGGTCTATGTTGCTAACCAGGTCAGCCGGGTTGAAATGCCGGTCAAGGAGCTGCGTGACTTTACGAAAGTTGCCCTTGAGGCGGGAGAAAGCAAGCACGTGACCCTGACACTCCCCCGGCGGGCATTTGCCTACTACAACGTTGCTAAGCAACAATGGGAAGCTGACAATGGCCAATACAAGATTATGGTGGGGTCCTCTTCACGTGATATTCGGCTATCAATGGCCTTCACGTTGACGATTGGGACTAACCCGACAAGTGAGGTGACTGGCAATACCTACGTCGGTGACCTCTGGGCTAACCAGGATCCACATGTCCAAAAAGCCCTCAAGGATTCAGGACTGTACGAAATCCTGGCCCCAATGATGAAGGACGAGAAGTGGGTTGCCATTTCGGCGAACATCCCTCTGCGGTCACTGTCCGCAATGGGTATTGACGAAAAAATCCGCAAGGCCTTCTTTAAGGCACTGAAGTAGTTTCTAAACTAAATCAAAAAGGATGAAGCTGGGAAATCCAACTTCATCCTTTTATTTTGCAATCAATTACTATGCCTTTACAGCTACTCCTTCGTGAACTCCGTGAACCGCGATAGCGGCACAGAAGAGGGAAATACCCGCAATCAGCATCATCATTGGCTGGCTATGACCAACTAATGGGAAGATGAGAAAACTCATTAATGAAGCCACAATCTGCGGCAGGCAAATCCCAATATTAAACAGCCCGATGTATGCCCCTTCGTTTTGCCCGTTTAGCGATGAAGTAAGAAGGGTAAACGGCATGGTGTGGATAGTGAAGTAGCAGATTCCAAAGAGGATAAATGCAACAACCGTTAGCCACTTGTCGTGAACCATCGAAACCATAATTAAACCAATTCCACCAAGAGTCAGACCGGTAGCGTACCACTTTTTCCGGGTTGTCGTTTTGGCGTGGGAATAGAGGAATCCCCAGCAGATTCCAGCGATACTTAGAATAGCGGTTAAGACCCCGTACCAGTTACCTGCGGCCTGGAAGCCCGCACTGGTTGGGTTGGTAGTGTGCCAAACGTTCTTAGCAAGCGCCCCCGTCGTGTAGGTCCAGACATACATGATACCGACCCAGGAGAAGAATTGAACCAGGCAGAGTTCCCAGAAGGCACGGGGAGCAACTTTTACCAGGTGGAATAAGCTGACTGATTTCTTGTTAGCCTTCGGATCGATGCCGTGATAGCGGGCGTAGGTTTGTGGATCATACTCCTTAACGTTGAAGACAGTCCACATACTGGTGATTAAGAGAACCACCGCTGCCACTACGTAGGCGTAGATAACCGTGTTGGGAACGACACCCTTCTTGGCGGTGTTCTGCATCCCACAGGCAGTAAAAATAAACGGTAGCAGAGAAGCCAAGATTCCTCCACCATTGAAGAAGATTTGTTGGAGTGACCAGGCAAAGTTCTTCTGCTTATTATTAACCATGTCACCGACAATCATCCGGAATGGCTGCATACAGATGTTATTGAAGAGGTCCATGAAGCAAACGGCAAATGCCGCAAAAATCATGGCAGCCATTGAGCCATAGCCGAATCCTAGGGAGCCAGAGAACGGTAGCATCAAAAGAACGATGGCCGCAATCGGTGCCCCAAAGAGGAGATAGGGCATCCGCCGACCGAAACGATTCCAAGTCCGGTCGGAATACTTACCAACCAGGGGCTGAACGATCATCCCCATTAAGCCGGGGAAAATAAAGAAGAATCCCAGGTTGTTCGGGTTGGCCCCAATGGACTGGAATATCCGGCTCATCTGCGAGCTTTGCAGGGAAAATCCCATGTTAATGCCGAGAAAACCAAAGGTGATGGAGAATATGACCCACTTCGAGAGGTCCGGCAAACCCGCATCAAGGTTAACCTGTTTAGTCTTTTTATCATTCATGATTCCCACCTCCTGCTAGTCCTTTTCTGCTGGAACCGTGAAGTCGAGCAGACTCTTTAGTGGGTGTTGGGCACGGGTGAAGAGGGGAATCGTGTCAATTGGGCACGGTACGGTCACAGTTTGCCCCCCATGGTAGGTCTTCTTTGTTTTAACATCAATCCAGTCCTCGCCAGCTGGTAAGTAGACGTCACGTTCGCTTTGTCCGGCGTGTAGAATTGGTGAAACTAAGACGTCCGGTCCGAACATGTACTCGTCTGAAACATCCCATGTATGATCGTCCTTCGCAAAGTCGTAGAAGAGAGGCCGAATGACAGGGGTTCCCTTCTCATGGGCAGCCTTCATCTGGTCCATAACGTACGGCCGAATTGCTTCCCGCATGAAGAGGTACTTCCGGAGAATTTCGTAGGTGGCCTTTGGGTACTTGTAGATTTCGTTAAAGGCTCCACTGCCGAATGGTTGGTTAAACATCCGGTCAGCGTGTTCAATTGTTTGTTCTGCAGGTTCACGGAAGCCGTGCAGGCGCATTACGGGGCAAAAGGTCCCAAACTGGAACCACCGGGTTAAAAGCTCGTGGAACTTTGGGTCCTTAACGTTTCCACCGGTAAAGCCACCAATGTCGGTTGTCCACCAGGAAATACCGGAGAGTCCGGCGTTGAGCCCCGCAACCACCTGCTTCTGGAGGGACTCAAAGGTGGAGTGAACATCACCGGACCATAGGACAACACCATACTTTTGACTGCCGGCCCAGACACACCGGACGAGGTTGACAATCTCCTTTTGTCCCGCGGCTTTTTGCCCTTCATAAAAGGCCTTAGCGTAGTCTAATGGATAAATATTGCTTAACTTGAGAGCCGGGCCTTGGTAGTAGCGGAAATGGTCAAAGTCGTACAGGAAACCATATTCAGGTTCCGCTTCGTCAAGCCAGAACATCCGGACACCATTGTCATAGTAATGCTGCTTGGCCTTATCCCAAATGTACTTCCGGGCATCCGGATTAGTAGCATCGAAGAAGGTTTCGTTGCCCATAAAGTGGTAGGAATCTTGATACATCCGTTCAGCCCGTACCAAGTAACCCTTGTCGTTCATTTCGTCGTAATTTTCACTGTTAACATCGACGGTTGGCCAGATAGAAACCATCAGCTTGATCCCCATCTTATTCAACTCGTCGACCATTGCCTTCGGATTTGGCCAGTACTTAGGATCAAATTTCCATTCACCTTGGTTTGGCCAGTGGAAGAAGTCGATGACAATTACATTGATTGGTAGGCCCTTATCCTTATATTCGTGAGCAACCTTCAACAGTTCATCTTGGGACTTGTAGCGGAGTTTGCACTGCCAAAAGCCACTGGCAAACTTCGGCATCATTGGTACCCGACCAGTTGCATTAGTGTATTGTTCAACAATCTTAGCTGGTGAATCAGCGGTGGTTACCCAGAAGTCAAGCTGGTCGGTATCCTTAGCCTCCCACTTGGTTTCATTATTGGCAAAGGTAACTTGACCAATAGCCGGGTTATTCCACAAAAATCCATAGCCACGATTAGAAAGGACAAATGGTACAGTGGCTTGGGTGTTCCGCTGGGCTAATTCAAGGATGCAGCCCTTGTAGTTGAGTTGTTTTTCCTGCCGTTGCCCCATTCCGTAGATTTTTTCACCATCGAAGGCCTCAAAACGCATCGTTGCCTGGTAGTCACCGCCAATGATGGGCTTCAGTTCCCGGCCAGGGATGCCTAACGGACTCGTCTTTTTACCGCCGGGCTTGACCTGCCACCTTTCTTCCAGCAACACCTTGCCGTCGCTATTAGTGACCGTTAGCCAACCGAAGCGGTTGATTGATGCCGTGATATTGCCGTTTTTAATCTGGCAGGTGTTAGCCTCCTCATCAATGGTGATTTGGTCTGCCGTCCCGGTCTGGTTTTTGGAGTAGGTAAGTGCCCAATCCTGGTTAGGAGTAAAGCCGCTCTTTTTAGTTACCCGAAAACGGAGGCTGTCCTTGCCCCAGGGTTGAATAAGTAACTGTTCAGCAGCGTGCTCCCAGTACAAACCATTGTCTTTTTTCTCGATAACTGCCATACAAATACTTCCCTTCAGTCAATCTGTTATAATGGATACGATTAAGTTGTCATAAACAACTTACACTTATTGTTATATTATTTTGGGAAAATGTATGTAACCGCTTTACTGGTCGAAAAAGTGACCTCTTGTGTCAAAGGCTGGTCGGTAGTGAACAAATATCACGGGAAATGTAAAAAGACGTGGACAGATGTGAGGTGACCCGTAATGGAAGTGGACAAAAGTAATATCCAGGTATACTTATTTAACAGTGACCGTCCCTTTCACCATTATGCCTCCGGACAACTGACGGTGAAGAAGGGGACCCACTACGAAAGTGATGACCGTATTGCCGCATATGAGTTGCTGGTTTGTTCAGGCGGAAAGTGCCAACTGATCACCAATCAGCAGGTGCACCAGCTAAAGCGGGGAAGCTGTCTGGTTGTTGAACCACAGACCAGTATTCAGGTTATTAGCGAGAGCCCCCAGGTTGACCTCTATTGGTTCCAGTTTCTGCCTAAGGATGATCGGGAGTTAGTTGACTTTCAGGATGTTCAGACGGCGACCCACAGTCGCCAGCAACTCAGCCGACTAGTTAATAACGTAATTATTCCGGAAGAGTACCAGGTTCGTGAATTCAACCGAATCAATACTGCCTGCCTCCAGGCCCTCCTCCTGATCAAAGGAAACTATTATACAGATGCCCTGCCTTCTTACGTGGTCACCGAGTTGATGCTTCAGATCACCAATGACTTTATTGCTAGCCTGAATCACCTAACCCGGACTAACCCGCGGGCTGTGGAAATCATCGACTGGTTGAGTGACCACCTGGATGAGAAACTGACTGTCCGTAAACTAGCTGACCACTTCGGGATGAATTACCGTTACGTCAGTCGGCTAATCAAAAAAGAGACGGGGGTGACCGCCTCCAACTTGATTATTCAAAAAAAGATTGAGATTGCCTGCAACCTGTTACTCCACTCAAATCTGCCATTGAAGGTTATCGCTGACCGGGCCTACTTTAACGATGAGAAGTATTTCTTGCGGATCTTTAAGAAGCGGGTCGGTCAGACACCAACCCAGTACCGCCAACAGTACATGAGTGATTTTTTGTTAAATGACACGAAGACCCGCGAAGGTAAGAAATGACACAAAGACGCCACGGTGAACCGAAAATATGTTCAACGGGGCGTTAGTATTTTATTTATTACCATGCCAGAGTGGAATGCGGATGTTGAGTGCGAGGACGGCAACGATGACGAGAATGGACCCGATCACGTCCGCACCAGTCATGTGGAGGTTAAAAATTAGAACAGAACCAATCGTTGCGGAGAGTGGTTCGAAGGCGTCCATCAGACTGAATGTCGTGGCGTCAATGTACTTGAGGGCGTTGTTGGCCAGCTGGAAGGGGATCAGGGTCCCAATAATTAGAACGCCTAGCCAGCAGATCCAAATCACTGGCATGTTAGGAATATGCGGCTGGGCTGGATGAATGGCTAACAGGACAATGCCAGAGAAAAGAAGTCCCCATCCGGTGATGACTAGCGAAGGTACCCGGTTGGTCCGCAACATGTTTTGGGGAATTAGGGTGTTAGTGGCGACCCCAACCGCGGAGAGGAGTCCCCAGAAAAGAATCATCGGCGTAACCGCCAGTTGGTTGAAGTACCCGTGGGTGGCGATGGTGAGGACGCCGAGAAAGGCAATTAACGCACAGATAACTTCAATCCGGCGTGGTGGAATATGCCTAAAAAGTGCCTGATAGGCGATGATGAAGAAGGGCCCCACGAACTGCAGGATGGTAGCAATTGATGCGTTTCCGTACTGGACCACCATGAAGTAACAGAACTGGACCGGCAAAAGGCCAAAGATCCCGTACGAAAAGATAACCCAGGCATCATGGGGATGTTTAAATATCTGGAAGGGATGGTCGCCGTGAAGCTGACTAAACAGGACCAGAATTATTCCTGCGGCGGTCATCCGACTTTGGGTCAGCCAAAGGGAGGTCACCGAACTGGACGTATTGAAGATTCCCTTGGCAAACAGGCCGGAGATTCCCCAGAATGTACAGGCGGTGATCACCATTGCAATCCCCAAAACTTTTTTATTTTTCATTGTAAATCCGCTTTCTACTAAAATTTTACACAGATATTATTTTAACATACTAAAAAAGCAGCAGGACCACAAAAAAGACCTGCTGCGGTTAATTATTGAAAGTTCTTAGTGGTTTCGTTATTGTTTGGTGTTGAGTCTTGTGATTGTGGGCGGTTGGAGTAGAGTTTCTTAACTGCCTGTACATCGCGGGGCTGGATGGAGTAGAAGGAGCCCGCTGGCTGCATGACTGAGGCGGCATCAGAGTGCTGGAGCCCGATGGCATGACCTAGTTCGTGTTCAGCGGTATTAATGATCCGCTGCTGTGAGTAGCCGTAGGTCGGGTTCAGGAGGTAGCCGGCGTTGAGGTTAACATCTGCATGGAGAATGTAACCGGTCGTGGCGTCCATCTTGGTATTGGTCAGTCCGGCAGCACCGTCGTTTTGTTCATTAATTGCGTCGACGACGATGTCCGCCTCGTTTTTATTATTGGTTTGGTGGAAGGTAAAGGCACCGGTTTGGTTCCACTGGCTAATTGCGCTTTCGGTCGCACTACGGAGGACTGGATTTGATAGGTCGACGTAGACGGTAGCGCTTGGTTGGGTCCACCGGGCGCCGTTTACCGGGGTACTGCTTTCCTTCTCCCGGTCAATTGGCTTAGTGACGGCGATTGGCTTTTTGCCCATGAGACGGTTAATGCCATTTTGAATGAAGACCTCAGTCTGCTGGGCACCAATGTTTAACGCCGTTTGAAAAGCGGGACTACTCTGGTAAATGCTGATGATCCAGGTGAAGAGGATCAGGTAGAGCAGGACAAGCAAAAAGTGTGGCCTCTTGATTGTGTTCATCTCCTTAATGCTGATATTTTATGAAATAACTATCAATTAGTCTATCGGTTTGCTTAGCTTTTTACAAATAGTTAAAAAAGGTGCAGCATGGAGGTGAAAGCTGCGGTATAATATCACTGGAATTTTAAGGGAGGGTTTGCAATGGCAACCGTGTTTGAAGTTCATGTCAAGTTAAGTTGGGGACCAGAAAAAGATTACTTAGTAGCGAACGATGTCGAGCCGGGATTAGCGCACCGCCTGGCAACACGGGAAAACTGGCAGGAAGTGATGATTGACGCACTGATTAACGTACCGGTAGCGCCGTACCTGCCAGATAACGCGGTTCTACCACCGATGGCGACGGCCAAGGTCATTAGTGTGCGGGCCGTTGACGACAGTGATCCAGCGGTTGCTGACCTGCAACGTACCCGGAGCCAATTCATCATGGCAGCGGTTTGGCAAAAGCAAGATGAGGACGCAGACTACAACTATCTGCGGCATGACTATGTTCCAGAAACCCAGGAACAGATTAAAGCGGACGTTGCTTACTGGAAGAACGGCACGCAAACGCCGGCTGTAGTGGCGAAGACGAAGGCCCGGATTGCTAAGCAGGAGCAAGAATACGCGGCAGCAAAAAAATAAATTAAAAAAACTATTGACTAGTTCGGTATTTCTTAGTATAGTAGTTACTGTTGTTAAGCAACGTAATTGGGCATTCGCCAAACTGGTAAGGCAGTGGACTCTGAATCCATAATTTACTGGTTCGAGACCAGTATGCCCAATTTTTTTATTTGTGGAGTCTTGTGAGGACAGTGATTGTCCTGGCAAGGCTTTTTTATTTCCCGGGAAATTTTGGGATGGTGTATGATAGGAAATAAATAGAAGCAGGAAGGGCTGAGAGAAATGAAGATTGGCTTTATCGGTACTGGTGTGATGGGGACCGGAATCATCAACAACCTCTTAAAACATGGTAATGACGTAACGGTTTATAACCGGACCAAGGCGCATGCCCAGGCGGTCCTTGACCAGGGAGCAAAGTGGGCTGCTACGCCGGCGGCAGCAACCACCGGGAACGAAATCGTCTTTACGATGGTAGGCTTTCCCCAGGACGTTGAGGAAGTCTACTATGGCCAAGCTGGGGTCCTGGCTGTGGCCCAGCCTGGTCAGTACCTGGTCGATATGACCACCAGTCGACCGTCACTTGCCCAGCGGATTGCAACTGATGGTGAAAAGAAGGGGACCCATGTTATTGATGCACCTGTTTCCGGCGGTGATGTGGGCGCTAAGAACGGAACCCTGACGGTAATGCTGGGTGGTCAGCGTGCGGATGTTGACGCGATTGCACCTGTTCTTGACCAGTTCAGTGCGTCACGGCACTACTTTGGCCCGGCGGGGAGTGGACAACATACCAAGGCCGCTAACCAGATCATGATTGCCGGGACGATGACGGGGATGACCGAGATGCTGGTTTACGCAAAGCAGGCGGGTCTGGACTTAAATGAAGTTATTAAAACCGTCGGTGGCGGGGCCGCAGCAAACTGGAGCCTGAGTAACTATGGGCCTCGGGTCTTGAGGGGGGATTATACCCCGGGATTTTTTGCTAAGCACTTCCTGAAGGACCTGCGGATTGCGCTGGAAGAGGCGGATAAAATGGACCTGGACCTGCCGGCAACCAAGGAGGCTAAGCGCCTGTATGAGGAATTAGTAGATGGGGATGGATTAGGCAGTGATGGCACCCAGGCACTGATTAAGCTGTGGTGGAAATAATACCGTTTTACGGGCCTATCGTTTCCTGATACAATAGGTCGAGTAAGGAGAAAGAAAATGGCTAGTAATTCTGATTCTATCTATTATGTGTTGACAAAACTGAAACACCATCCGGAGCTGATCAAGCTTTGTGAACCACGGTATACTAACACGGTCTTTATCCTATTTTCGGATAAGCTCAAGATTGCGGACAGCAGCTTTTACTTTCCCAACATGCGCTTGATGGTTAACCGCCTGGCCAACGAGTTCGTGGCCAAGAACGGTGACCTGTTAGATTATTACTTCCAAAAGATTGGCGGGAGTGCGAAGTCCTACCACGACGCCTGGATTACAACATCACACCTGCCAAAGAAGCATGTCTATTTGCTGGAACTCTCCTTTGAGTAGATCTTTTTTTAGAAAAAACGTTGACAAGACCGTATTGGATAACGTACAATTTCACTTGTACGTTATTGCCCGCTGGTCAAATTGGTTAAGACGTCGCCCTCTCAAGGCGGAGTTACGGGTTCGATCCCCGTGCGGGTGATTTTTTTGTGTTTTCATAGTTTCCAATAGCTTACAAACGCCGGTATATCAGCATTCTTGATTTTGCGGAAAACCTATAAAACACTATTAAAAACAAGTTTTGCGGAAAAATTGCGGAAAAATAAATCGCTTGTCGGTGGGATAAGGTCGCTGTTTCAGCGGCCTTTTTGTTTTGCTATGCGGAAAAAAGAGCGATCACAGTGGGATAATTAGTGCTTACTGATTATCAAGCAGGACAATACCAGACCTATCAATATTATTCCCCACCAATTACCATCAAAGATAAATAACATATTCTCACCACTTTTTTGTTCTAAAACGGCGGCAAAAGTATCCTCTTAAACACCACTGTTTGCCTTAATAACGGGGTTTGTCTGATATACCCCCCTCCCCCCTAAAATTTTTAAAATAGAGTCTGTGTGCAAGCAAACGGCAATGTGTGCGCTTTTCTTGGCAGCAATGTGGGGCGGGGGATGTTTCATGCTAAAATGTATGTGTATGGTGATTTGTGAGAGGCGGTCTCAGGACCGTCTTTTTTTCTGGATAAAATGCTAGGCTCTCCTAGGGTTCGTTGGCGGTATAAGTTTTGTTAGGCTTTGTTAGGCTTTTGGCCAAAACAAAAAAGCCATTTGTGATAGACTTTTGAGTATCCCTAATCAAAAGAAAGGCAATCACAAATGACCTACAAACATCTTACCACACGTGAATTAACTCTCATAGCTGAATTTTATCGTCAAGACACTCGAGCTTATCGAGTTGCTAAATCACTAAAGCGTAGTGCTGAAACAATTTATCGAGTTTATCGTTACTTGGATACGGGCAAGACAATTACGCAGTATTTAAAGCAGTACCAACGGAATAAGCGCCGTTGTGGTCGTAAACCAATGACGTTACCTGATGATGAAGTAAGTTACATTACCAAGCAAGTTAGTCAAGGTTGGACGCCAGATACCATTATTGGTCGGTCAGAGAAGAAAAGCAGTTGTAGTATGCGGACGCTTTATCGCATGTTTGCTCGTGGTCAATATGGCTTTGATGTTAAGCAGTTACCAATGAAAGGTAACCGTCACCCAAACGGCTACGTTGAACGGCGTGGGAAAGCTGGCCATCTTGGTCGCAGTATTTACCAACGTTACCGCGATTTTCCACATTACCAACATGAATTTGGTCATTTAGAAGCTGATACGGTTCAAGGGAAAGCTCACCATGGTGCTGTGATGACCCTAGTAGAACGGATTTCAAAAGTTGAGATTGTTTTGAATGTCCATCACAAAACGGCCGAGAGTGTGAACTATTATTTGGACCAATGGCTATCAAAACAGCCTCGTCATCTTTTTAAGTCCATCACCTTTGACAACGGTAAGGAATTCGCGGGCTGGCGTGAGATTGCCAATAAGCACGATATCCAAACATATTTTGCGGAAGTCGGTGCGCCTAATCAGCGAGGGTTAAACGAAAACACCAACGGTATTCTTCGGCGTGATGGTCTGAGTAAAAAGAAAGACTTCCGTAATCTCCCGGATGAATTAGTTACTCAGCTAATGTCATACCGGAACAATATTCCACGGAAGTCACTGCACTACCGCACACCCATTGAGGTATTCATGGAGAATATCACAGATGCACAGTTAGTTTCTTTCTAACTTAATTTGACATTTCAGGAATCAAAAAAGGAGTGTCTAGTCACATGTCAAACTGGGATACTAAGTTTGTCAAGAAAGGGTTAACGTTTGATGACGTCCTTTTGATTCCTGCAGAAAGCCACGTTTTACCAAACGAGGTTGATCTTAGTACGAAGTTAGCAGATAACATTAAGTTAAACATTCCGATCATCAGTGCCGGAATGGATACCGTTACTGAAGGAGCAATGGCCATTGCAATGGCGTTACAAGGTGGACTTGGGGTTGTTCTCTTTAAGGGGGTTGCTGCCGGACCGGTGATTGCTAGTGGGATGACTTACCTAATTGTTAGTTTATTTAACCTACATTATTAAGGGCCTTGACATAAAATAACAGAAAGATTAGAATGAGATTAACAATATTTAATATAACTAGTAGATGAGTACTTATTGCCCAGTGTTTAGAGAACTTCCAGTTGATGAGAAGGGAGCCACTGGGGATAAGGAAGATGGTCTACTAATGGTTTTACTGGTGAGCAGGTGCAAGCCAGTGACGGTTAAGTTCCGTTAATAACTTTAAGTTGATGACTTGTTAAGGCTGTTACTGCGAAGTAACAGTAAATTAAGGTGGTAAAACGGGAGCTCTCGTCCTTGTTGGATGGGAGCTTTTTTTATTTGATGAGGTGGTAATGCAATGAAGATTAAAGTAGCTTTGGCACAATTTAATATCCAATTTGCCGATCCTGATAAAAACCAGCAACGGGTAGCAGAACTAACTAGTATTGCGGCTAAGGCTGGTGCTGATGTAATTGTTTTTCCGGAAATGTGGAATATCGGTTATGCACTTAATCAGTTGGATCGACTGGCTGATGATGGTGGTCGGACTACCACAAAATTATTTTATCGATTAGCACGACAATACCAAATTAGCATTGTTGGTGGATCGGTGGCGGTTAAGGAAGGTGGACACTTCTATAACCGAACATTAATCGTTGATCCACTTGGCCAAGTTGTTGGTAAGTACGATAAGGTTCACCTCTTCCGGTTAATGAATGAACATCGATATTTAACGGCTGGTAATCAAGAAAATTACTTTCGTTCAGTGGGAGTGCCGAGTGCGAGTTTCATTTGCTATGATCTTCGCTTCCCTGAATGGATCCGGACGGTAGCCCGTCACGGCTCGGCAGTCCTTTATTTTCCTGCTGAATGGCCAGCAGTTCGGATCCCTCAGTGGACGACGATGCTAAAAGCTCGAGCAATTGAAAATCAAGCCTTTGTGGTCGCTGTTAATCGGGTCGGGGATGATCCAGATAATCATTATAATGGTCATTCACTTGCAATTGATCCATTGGGGAATGTAATTGCTGATGCGGGCGAAAATGATGGGATTACTTACGCTGAATTAGATCTTACTCAGTTAGCAACGGTTCGAGGTGCAATCCCTGTTTTCGTTGATCGGCGCCCAGATTTATACAAATAGTAAAGAAGGGAGAAAGCAAAATGGAATTTCAACAATCAAAGTTATTAGGTCGATTACCGAAGCAATTCTTTGCCAGTTTGGTTGCCAAGGTTAACCACAAGATTGAATCAGGGGTTGATGTGATTAATCTAGGACAAGGGAATCCGGATAAGCCTACGCCGGAGTACATTGTTAAGGCAACTCAAAAATGGGTTGCCGATCCAGCCACTCATAAGTACTCGCCCTTTCAAGGATTACCTGAATTTAAGCAGGCGGCTGCTGATTTTTATGCAGAAAAGTACGGAGCTCATTTTGATCCGGAAAAAGAAGCGGCTATCCTAGGAGGATCGAAAATTGGCCTGGTTGAGCTTCCTTGGGCATTAATGAATCCTGGTGATACTTACTTATTGCCTGATCCTGGATATCCGGATTATTTTTCTGGTGCTGCTTTAGGTGGCGTTAAGTTTGAAACCGTTCCGCTACTTGCTAAGAATAACTTTTTGCCTGATCTTAAGGCAATCCCAGAAGCGGTTGCTCAACGGGCGAAGTTTTTCTACCTTAATTACCCGAACAACCCAACAGGTGCGGTAGCAACAAAGAAATTTTATGAAGAGCTAGTAAGCTGGGCTAAGAAGTATCACGTTGGTATTATTAGTGACTTTGCCTATGGAGTACTTGGCTTTGATGGGCAAGCACCACGGAGCTTCATGCAGACACCAGGAGCTAAGGAGGTGGGAATCGAATTCTACACCTTCTCAAAGACCTTTAACATGGCCGGTTGGCGGATTGCTTTTGCTGTCGGTAACCAGGATATTATTGGTGCCTTAAACCTTATTCAAGATCACCTCTTTGTCAGTCTTTTTCCTGCATTGCAACGAGCAGCAATCGATGCCCTTCAAGGTTCACAACGGGATGCTGAAATTGCTAAAATTGTTGGTCGTTACGAGGAACGACGGAATGCCTTTGTTGATGCTGCAGAGAAAATTGGCTGGCACGCCTTTGTACCGAAGGGGACCTTTTACGCGTGGATGCCGGTACCGGCTGGGTATACAAGTGAATCCTTTGCCGACTTGTTATTAGATAAAGCCGGTGTTGCGGTGGCACCCGGAAATGGATTCGGTAAATATGGTGAAGGATATGTCCGGATTGGTTTGCTGATTGAACCGGCACGGCTGAAAGAAGCGGTCGCTCGAATCGCTAAGTTACATTTGTTTGATTGATTTAAGGAGGAAATTCAAATGACATTGAAGTATACAGTATTAGGTGCAGGGGCAATGGGCCTTCGTTTTGGGGTACTGCTTCAAGAACTATCAGGAGCCAAAGTTGATTTTGTTGATAATTGGGCACCAGAAGTAAAAACAATTCAACAACAAGGCGGTGTATATGTTTCTCGGGACCATGAGAATCGCCACTTGGTACCAATTAAGATTTATTCGCCGGAGGATTACCAAGGAGATCCCGATGTCTTCATTGTCTTTGCTAAGCAGATGACCCTGGCAGATCTTCTGAAGCGGAGTGCTCACTTCTTCCATCCTGATCATCAATATGTCTTTTCTGGAATGAACGGGATGGGACATATTGAAAAGATTAACCAATACTTCCCCAAGGAACATGTCGTGGCCGGAACCTGTCTAATTGGGACAGTGTTAAATAAGGCGGGGGATGTCGACTTTATTGGAAAGTCCGGCGCCGGTTCGATTAATATGGCAGCCCAGACAGAGAAGGCAGATGATCGGGTTAAGCAAATCGTGGCCGACTTTACTGCAGCTAACATTAATCCGCACTTAAATAATAATTTTCTGGGGACATTATTAACGAAGGTTGTCTTCAACTCCGTAATCAATACTATCTGTACGTTGTTTGAAATTCAAATGGGGCAGTTTATTGATTACGATGGTTCCGAGAAGCTCGGCAAACAGCTGATTAATGAAGCATATGATGTTGCTGAACGGGCAGGAATTCAATTATTGAGTACCCGTGAAGAGGAATGGCAGACAATTAAGTACGTTAGTTCGGTAACTAATCCGTTGCACTATCCATCAATGTACCAGGATATGTCCAAGGACCGGCCAACTGAGGTCGATTACATCAACGGTTATATCTATCAGTTAGGTAAGAAGTATAATTATGAAGCCAGCACGCATGACTTCTTACGGAACCTGGTTCATTTGGCGGAAAATACCCGGAAATTCCGGAAGTAAAAATATTATTGAATGGTAAAGGGGCTAAGTTTGAGCCTTGGCCCCTTTATTGTTTGGCAATAATAAAATCAAGATAATCAAACGGACCGCATATGGCTATCGCAACTTCTTCCATTTTCGGATTAGGATTCTTATTTCGTTGAAGACTTCTAATCTCATGATTCGTGAATTATCAAAAAAGAAGAACTAGACCAAAAGCCAAAGTAGCTTAGTCTAGTTCTCCAAAATCTCTTCATCCTTACTGATTGACAAAGAGCCTTTATTTTGTGTTCGCAACAATATGGTGGAAAAACGTAGGTTTTCGTAGGTTCATGATGACAATTGATGACACTAAAAGGCTCTACCATGCGATTTAATCACAGGTTTTCTAAGGTTCTGTGGGGATGATAAAACCTAAGGTAAAAGATCGGCTTCAATGTTGAGTTTTGTTGTTTTCTTTTGCCCTTATACCGGCATTTTAGTGTAGATTTTCGTAGGCTGTACGATGAAGCAATAAGTTAATCGCTTCAGGTGGTTCTAAGGCCCGTTGTACGTGTGTTTGCCATGTATTCAAGTAAGTGCAAAAAGGCCCGGTTCTTGCTCTTTATTGGCTCTCACAGTGGTGGGGCTGGTTCACAATAATTCACTAAATCGGGTTATCGTAAAACGCCATAAGGTGCTACGTATCAGCTTTTAGCCTGTTCGGGGATGTCTGGTAATGTGAATACAAAAAGGCCGCTACCAAGTACTGGCAACGGTCTAGGTTAGTTTTTGTTAGGTAGATGGCAACACTAAGAAATGCTAAGTTTTTCAGCCCCCGCCCGGCATATCTTAAAAATAAGCACCATAGTTAATGCCACACAACTAATGGCCAGCGACAGAAAAATTGTTTTTGGGGGAGGGGGTGTACAAAGTTTTGCCTAGTTGGTAAGGTGGACAATCGTTTCCAGTTTTTTCCTGTTTTCGGGACTTTTTGGAATACTCTCAGGCCACCATATTGCTTTAACTTCACAAGCTAAAACGGGCATGAATACACTGCTAAGCGTCTTAGAAAGGCCCGTGTATCAGGTTAGCCCCCTAGGGGTGAAACTTTGAAAAATAGTGCCCATGTGAAGAATGATGGTACTGTGTGCTGCTCTCCACAACCGGAACCGTAGGGCGGGGTGAAAAACTGCGAATTGTCCACTTTTGTCCACCTTGTTACTTAGTCAGCAACTTTGTAGAGTAGCAATGCACTGAAGTATTGCATATCATCATAAAAATCTCGTTCGTTATTGTCATGAGTAGCGGTATGAGTGAACTTAATATCGTAAACATAGTAGTCAGGATGTTGATTGATCCATGAATTGATTTCTTTGTCTAAGGTATCGCCGTTCTCATAACCAGTAATTAATTTTGTCTGTGTCTTTATCATAAGGTAAATTTACCTCATTTCATTATTCTTAAATCTCGTCCATGTGCTGCGTAGTGGTTAGCAAACTCAATCAATGCGGCGCGTTGCTTTGTCTTGGTTTGCGTAGAACTATAACCAATGGCCTGTTCTATTTTGAACATTGGTAGGTGATTGATGTACTTGTTGACTAGGATAGTCTTACCAACTCCAGTACATTCTTTCATCGTCTGGACAATTAAGCCTAGTTCTTTCCTAGCATCAATGGCCTTAATTACTTGCATCTCTGTGCTATTCAGATGGTTAGTGTGTGATGGTGTACTGTCAAACGATGGTGAATGATACAAGCCACCTAGTGAATCGCCGGCCAATTGCTCCAGTTCGTCAACGTCTTGTTTAAAGAATTGCCGTACATTAGCAGCGGTGGCTTTCTCATCAACTGATTGAAACTTAAATAGTACACTCAACTCTTCACCCTCTAATTAAATGGTATTGTCTGGCTTCCTCATCGGTGATATGTAACGTAATTAAGATAGCTGATAAGTCTGATATATCATCCCCAGATGTTGGTATATCAAGGTCATCAAGGTGTTGTCTAATGGCCTTATCAGTCTGCTTAATATCAGCCTTACACTTTTTCAATAACTGATCGTATTTATAACTCAGCTCTTTCAGTTGTTTCTTATTATGTTCAGTAATTAGTCTCATTAGTTGATTGCCGTAAAATGCTAAGCCAGTAATCTCGTTATTTAATTCAGCATTTCTGGCCACCAACTCAGCAGCAGCTTTTAATGTTGTATCTCTGTTCATATGTCCATCTCCCTAATTCCTCACCTCTGTGGTAGCTTTGATAGCTCTCACAGGTGGGGTAAATCAAAATGGGACAATGTCCCAGTGTTGTCCCAATGATGTCCCATTCAAACCCTTACGCGTTCTAAGAATCGTCCCATTTGTCCCACTATTGAACCTATACTCTTTTTATATTTAACAATCTGCTGGCTTATTTACTTTTTCAATTTATAACGCCAAGTAACGTAGAAAGTGGGACACGTGGGACAAACCTTACAGCCCCAACGGATAAGCGTGGGACAAAACTGGGACACGAGTGGGACAATGTCCCATTTTTTATCCAATGTTGATTGTTGGCCTGGTTTTGCTCCAGTCATTAATAATCTTGTTCCATTCGTTTTTAAGCTCTTTATTGACCCAAGAATGAAGATGTTGGCCGTTTGATGTGTAAACTTTCTTATTTTCAAAACCATAATCAGAACATAATTTGTCGCCTAATTTTTTCTTACTCATAATGGTTCGGCCCTCAGCATTACACCAAAAACGATAATCAGAATAGGCATCATCTTTTTTGAAATAACCATCTTGGAATAAGGACGGGTTATTTTCTTTAACGTTTTCCAGCCATTCAGCTACCGGGTCATTATGTTTAAGCCATTCATTAGTAGCTTGTTTGATTGATGTGGGCCTTGTCCAACTGTCGCGCCCTAGTCCTTGCTGGTGTCGCTTTAATACCTTATGGAACAACTCCAGGCATTCACCCACAAACTGTGGTCGTTCTGCTTTAACCTTTTCCATGTCATGATGTTGCCAAAAATGATTAGAACTTTTACGAGTATCACCATTGATGAACTTAATAACATTGGCCCGGTCTGCTAATGCACTGTTAGCATCACTAGAACGCAAGTCTGGCAAGTGGTTAGCAGACCAAATATTTTTAGCCCGGCTAACGAAAGTAAATGATGATTGACCTTTAAACTCAGCTCTGATTGAGTCACCACCAACTAAGCCTTTCAATGCGCTTACGTCTTGAATTAACTTGTCTGAAATGTCGGGAACAACATTTAGTTCCTTACTATATAAATCACTAGTAGCAAAGCGGTTGTTTCTGTCACCCATGGTTTGCGGGTCTAAAGCGGAAAAGTTATCAGGGCCGATTAGGTATTCCTTGATGAAATTCAATAGAGTAGATTTACCCTCTCCACTTGCACCGTGTAACAAGACAAAATCTTGAAAAGTGCTGTGATTAGGGTAGAAACAGAAGCCAATGAACTCTTTTAAAAAGGTTGCTGCGTCTCCTACCATTTCATTCAGTAGCTTGTCTGTGTTAGGTGCATGGGGGTGATTTAGGTCAACGATATAATCATGCAAGTTCAGCAAGTAATCGTTCTTATTGTGGGCCTGTAATTCATTAGTTCTGAAGTTGTAAGTCCCGTTTCTGAATGCCACCAGGTAGGGAGTTACTAGTTCTTCAGGGGTATTGGCCCGCCGGTTTAAGGTATATGCCTTAGCTAGGTTCCTGGTTTGTGTGATACCGGCGTTTAGTGTATGCGATTGACGGATACCCCAGCGGCCTAGCGTCTTAATTAATTGCTTATTGAATACGTTGAACATTTCCTTGTTATTGAGCCGTTTCCAGGCACCTAAAGGCTCTTTGTACTCAATTCCACTTTCTAACTGTGAAAAGGTTTCAATAGGGTAGGCTTGAAAATACTCTTTCATGTATTCGGCCCAGTCTACACCAATATCAAGGGCTTTTTTTGACTTATTCACGTATAGAAATAGCCATCTAGGTAGAAAATAATTAAAAAGTTTTTTCCAACAGTTTATATGGTCAGTAATTCCAGCGGCGCTAAGTTTTTCCTTTTCTTCCTTACTGATGCTTGATGGTTTCGTGGTTAATGCGTAGGTGGTATTGAATGGTTTTAGCTGTAAGTTAGCTTTAAATAGTGTAGTAATGTCAGAAACGTGGTAAGTGTCACAAATTAATACTTCTAATTCACTATTGAAATCTTGACCAATTCCATACTTAACTTTGAATGTGTCTTGTTGTAATTCTTCTACTGTGGGCATCTTATCCTCATCATTCTTCACCATGTACTATCATTCCCTTATACTGTTCAATTTTTCGATCCCGTTGGCCTTGTTTGTAAGCAATTGCCCGGCTGATAGTTCGTTGACCGTATGTCCCAGCGCCATCGTTCCTGTTCCATTTAGGACGATACAGGTTTGTCTGTTTGTATATCTCATCAATTAACTTACTGTCATACTCACCAACGTAGTAGCGAACCCAGTAGGCAAGCATGCAACAACAGGCCATGTCTTGCCTGGACGGGTCATAGTAGATTAATTCACCATTCCAATCAGGAAACTTTTTCCCGCTTTCTTTCGTGCTGATGTCTGGTAAATCAGCCGTACACCACCAATTGAACTGGTCAGCGTCTGAACCTCTCAGAATTAAATACATTATCTGCTTGCCCTGGGCGCTTAATACCCCGTGTGATAGCTCTGTATCACTGAATGAATCATCAACCTTGATAGGTGGGGCATACTTGCCAAAAACCAGAATATTAAGTTGTTTCCAGGTTTCCTGGTCAATGGTAGTAATCTTTAAAGGCTCTTCAGGGTCTAATACATTGCCGGTTAGGGCTACTAAGCGTTTGCTAGTGTATAGTTCCCGGCTGCTTTGCTCAGGATGCTTATTAAATGCTTCAACAGTATCATCAACTTTAAAAATGAAATGTAACCCGCTTTGCGATTGACTAGCCTCACAATAAGTATGGTCCAGTAGGTCTAATATGTCGTCAATCTGGTTACGTTCACCTAGGTTATGGTTAGCTATCACAGTGGGGATGTTGTCCAGGTCTAGGAAACCCCAGCCATCATCAATAATGAAACCAGGGCCGCCATAATGCGTTACCTTAACTCGTTTAGGGTGAGTATCAGCATAGTTCTGTGTAGTTATGGCCTGTTGATATGTTGCCCAGGTCTGCGGGTCAATGGTGGACGCTGAACCTCTACACATATAACTATTTAGGTTGCATGGTACTTTCTTACGACTATGGACACTGTTAGGATGCTGAGGGTTCTTCTCATAGAACCAGGCAACCCAGCGCCGATCATTCTTCATTTCTTCTGGAAAATCCATTGAATCACCTCACAATAAGGCAAGAAACTGTTGTGCTAATATAGTTGCCACCGGGTGATTCTTAACCTTGCATAGGTCTTTGATGAATTGACGGGCAAACAGTTGTTGCTTGTCCGTAGTTGGTGGCAACTGATTCAGCATGGCAAGCAGTCCTTGCCGATCTTTCGTTGTTAAGTTAATTTGTTCAATCTTCATTTATTTCAGTCCTTTTTTATTGATAGGACTTGGTATAATAGAAATAGGCCGTAAACGGCTGTATTGCAGGGCTATGTCAAACTACTGTGTGCAAAGCGGGTTTGATATAAGCCCTTTTCTTTTACACCAAGCAAGCTAAAGCTCCCGGGTATCGGTCTGATTGTTCCTATCCAGCGCTTCCCAATAAAGAACGTTGTTCAATTCGTGTATATCGTTGAACATCTTGAAAGTACGTTTCTCAAACTTAGTGAGTTCCCGGCCCTTGAGGTCATCATCAATATGCTTTTTGAGATAGTCTAATTTCTCTTGAATGTCATTCAGGATTAATTTCTTGTATGAACTGCGATCAATCATGGAACTCCCCGCCGGTAAGCTAGTTTATTGTTCAATCTGTTCCATGAAGCGATCTAGACTATCCTTTTTGTAACGCTTAACGCCCTCAATCTGAACGACTGGAATTTTGTAATTCCTAATCCATCGGTTAAAAGTGCTTGGTGCTACGTGAAGATACTTACAGGCTTCCTGTTGCGTCATATAAGGACGGTAAGCATTTTTCTTCAGAGCTTGCGCTACCGCCGTTTCAATTGCACTTTGAACCATCTCTTGTGTAGCCTGTTGCAACTCTGGCGGTAGATTTACAGAAACGTTCATTGAATCCATCTTCCTTATTCGTCTGTTACGGTTTCTACGTTGTTTAACCAATGATTTACACGTTGGTAAATTGAATTTTGTACCGCTAACGGTGTGGAATCATTAATTAACTTGCTCATGGTTGGTAAGGAAACGCCGATTTCTTTAGCTAAATCATCACGGGTTAAATGATTCAACCCTTTAACTGTTAATAATTTACGTTGTTGCTTTACCGTAAAAATTTCCATTTCATCACCCCCCCCTTTTTTTCTTCCATTTTGGAATAATTATATTCTTCCAAAACGGAAATATCAATTATTTTCTTCCAAAAAGGAAACTCTTTAGTTATAATGAAGTTGCTAAAGGGGTGCGAAATATGTCTACTAAACAAAAAAAGCCCCGCAATCGAATTGCGGAACTCAGAAAAGAAAAACATTTGACCATTCAGCAACTAGCCGATGAATTAGGCGTTGCTAATGGAACAATTAGCCGTTATGAACAAGGCTCTAGAGAACCCAAACTCAGCACCTGGGAGAAATTAGCCGATATATTTAATGTATCTGTTTCCTATATTACTGGTGTTTCTGATGAACCCGGCAAAGATAGTAGCCGTTTACGAAGTATTCGCAATGCTAAACACTTGTTGATTCAGCAAGTAGCGGACGCTTACAATCAGGAAGCCGATAAGCTATCAGTATTTGATCATAAAGAAAAGCATATCAGCGCCCAAACCATTGAGAACATTGAGAATGGCAATTATCAGCCCTCTAAACATGAATGGGAACTGTTGGCCTGGTCGTTAAATGTTCCTCAATTCTACTTGTCTGGCCACTCAAACGACAAAATAGGGTGGCAAGAATGGGCGGAAGCTACTGGATATTCTGTTGACCAGCTTAAAACTGAGGTTCAGCGTTTGATTAAGACTGGTCGAATTGATAAAGATGAAGATATTCAGCGTCAAATTAGTTATGCTGTTCAAAGTCTAGATGGTCATGTTCCCACAACAACTACGGGAACTATCAATTGTATTCAAGAAAAGATACATGAGTTGTTAAACGATGTTGATAATGCTTTTCTGGTTCAAAAGTCAACACCAGTTTCCCAAGATTCATCGCTTATGGTAACCAATGCTGGTGATACTCATGTTCGGAAAGATATGGATGAACAAGCCTACAAACAGATTGTTGATATTCTTAACGGAACCCAGCTCAAATTAGGCCAAATCCATATCAAACGTTAATAAACTAGCTTTATAGGCTCTCACGGTGGGGCAATTCAGGGGATGGCCTAACCAAACAAAAAAGGATAGCCGTTTAGCTATCCCTTATTGATGTGAATGTTTTTCTTTTAATTGTTTAGCAAATGCCTTCTTTAAACAATTTATGAAACTCTCGCGTCTTTTTTTCTTATTCAGGAGTGACATGAGAATCATCAAAAATAACTCCTTTTAAAGAATGATCATTCCATCGCTTATCAGAAAAAGGTTTTTTAGTCATTAGTATTCCTCACTATCAGAAATAATTGCTTATCATAGTTTTATTTTACAATATTAACCATTACCCAGGTATACCACCCGTGTAAGCCTATGGGGTTGCTCCCTTATCAGCTAACCTCATTCATCCCCGCCGGTAAGCGTGATGGAAAGAGGTTTTATCTATGAGTTACGCAAAGAAAGCGAAAAATGGATACTATGGTATCGCTGAGTACCAGACTAAAGACGGCAAACGCCACCAAAAAAGCGCCGGTTGTTTCAAACTGAAACGGCAAGCGCTGGCTGAAGCGGACAATTTACAAAGAGAACTGGATAAGGTCAATACTGATCTTCACGATATTACCTTAGTAGATTATTTTGATCGCTGGTTTGATCTTTATTATAACTGAAACTTGAAAGCCCTGAATTGCAATGAAATCATTGTGGTTCAGGGCTTTT
>NZ_AZGM01000002.1 GCF_001435935.1 Limosilactobacillus panis DSM 6035 | reverse complement strand
CGTACGTACGGTTCCGTATACGGCGGTTCGACAACTTAATCACTTTGAATTGACTGGAGCGTCTTGGACATATTTATTAGTCCAAGGTGCTCCAGTTTTCTATTTGTTAGAGAATAACTCAAAGTCTTACTGTGTGCGGTTCGCCAGTAGCCCTTACGGGTACTAGCGAAGACATATGCATCACGATAAGACAATCCGAGCCTTTGTAAGTTAGTAATCTTAGTTTTGAATTTCTTCCA
>NZ_AZGM01000129.1:26765-30784 GCF_001435935.1 Limosilactobacillus panis DSM 6035 | reverse complement strand
GTACGGTGGTGTGAGAGGTCGGTAATTGAACTAATCAATTACCTCCTACTCGATTCCATTCACCAGGTGGCGGATATTTAATACCCGCTTAATCCTCGTCCAGGTTAGGTGGGCACAGTAGGAGAAGGCAAAGGACAGGGTGATCGTCAGAATAACGAGCAGGGGGAACTTAACCGCGAGAAATAGGTGGGGGATGAAATGGTTAATCCCCTGCCAGCACCAGTAAAGCCAAAAGACGTGGCCCAGGTATGACCGGTGGGCGTACAGGGCAACCCAGTGAATGAAGGGGAGCCACTGGTTCCGGAACTTTTGCATGTATGAGGCGAGGGTGACAATCAGGCCAATCGTGCTTAAATTATAGAAGATCATCGATGGCAGGTAGTAGGGGGCATTGGTTAATTTAACCGGGACCCCGTAACCAAAGAAATTGATGGTGACAAAGTAAAAGAGGACCAACCAGCAGACAATCTGGGTTAGCCAGTGACGCATCAGAAAGGGGAGCAGCTGCTTGTAGAACTTGCAGAGGAGGGTACCAGCGACCCCAAAGATCAGGAAACTTAAGAAGCAGCGATCGATGAGGTACCAATTCTTGGCTTCGGGGCCGTGGAAAACCTGGTATTCGTAGAGCCAGTGCCAACCGAGTTCGAAGATCAGTGCTAACAAAAAGGCACTGATCCCGCGACGGGGATGATTTTGAACGACCCGGGCGAGCCACCAGAAGAATGGCATCAGGATGATGAATTGAAGCATCATCACGTTATACCAGAGGTGGGGAGCGGCGTTCCCGTTGATAAACTGCCAGCAGAACTGTCGCCAGTCATGGTAGTGGTGTTGTTGGACCTGGGGCAGGATCAGGAGGTAGACAGCGGTCCACAAAATGGAAGGAACAAAGAGAACGTGCCAGCGATTCCGCATGAAACGGGGGTAATCCCGTAGCCTTGCCTGGGGGTGGGTCCGGATTGTTGAAAACAGGATTCCGAAGATAAAGGCCGAAGCGCTAAACTTCACTGCTTCGTAGATTCCACCGAGAAAAAACTGTTGACCAACGGGGAGATTGCCCGCCATGAAGAAGCTAATTACCGATTGGGTCATTACGGTAGTGACGGCCATTAACTTTTCAAAATCACCAATATCAGCCTGGTTAAGTGTGTCGAGATCTGCCATTTTTTGCCTGCCTTCCAAATTAAAAATATTACATTTTTAAGTATACAACATTCATTAAAAGCGGCGTTAATAGGGGCTTATTAGCCATATCACGGCAAATTTCGTAATACGAGAAACTTAAAGGACAGGTTAAAATTATTAAAATTTGGCAATTGGACCGTATCAATTTTCAAAAAGGTTGACTTTAAATAAAAACAGTTTATCATAATACTTGTAAATTGAATGATTTACGTTAGTTGTTTCAAGCACGAACGTATTTATTTATTCAGAAGGAGTGTTTATTAGAATGGCAGTAGATTACGATTCCAAGCAATACTTGGAAAGTGTTGACGCTTACTGGCGTGCAGCCAACTACCTTTCAGTTGGTACTTTGTTCTTAATGAACGACCCATTATTACGTCAACCATTACAAGCAAAAGACGTTAAGCCTAAGCCAATTGGTCACTGGGGTACGATTGTTCCTCAAAACTTCATTTACGCCCACTTGAACCGGGTAATCAGGAAGTACGACCTTGACATGTTCTACATCGAAGGTTCCGGTCACGGTGGCCAAGTTATGGTTAACAACTCATACTTGGACGGTTCCTACACCGAAATTTACCCAGAATTTACTCAAGACGAAAAGGGAATGGCTAAGTTATTCAAGCACTTCTCATTCCCAGGTGGTACTGCATCACACGCTGCCCCTGAAACTCCAGGTTCAATCCACGAAGGTGGGGAACTTGGTTACTCACTTTCACACGGTGTTGGTGCTATCTTAGATAACCCAGACGTTATCGCCGCTGTTGAAATTGGTGATGGTGAATCCGAAACTGGTCCACTGGCCGCTTCATGGTTCTCTGACAAGTTCATCAACCCAATCAAGGATGGTGCCGTATTACCAATCATCCAAATCAACGGTTTCAAGATTTCTAACCCAACGATCCTTTCCCGGATGAGCGACGAAGAACTTACTAAGTACTTCGAAGGTATGGGTTGGGAACCACACTTCGTTTCCGCATACAAGGAAGCTGACCGTGATGGTGAATTCAACGGTTACAAGGATCACATGCAGGTTCACGAAGAAATGGCTAAGACCCTTGACACTGTTATCGAAAAGATCAAGGCTATTCAAAAGAATGCTCGTGAAAACAACGATGACTCACTGCCAACTTGGCCAATGATCATTCTGCGTGCTCCTAAGGGTTGGACTGGTCCTAAGAAGGACTTGGATGGTAACCCAATCGAAAATTCATTCCGTGCTCACCAGATTCCTATTCCGGTTTCCCAAGACAACATGGAACACAAGGACATGCTGGTTGACTGGATGAAGTCATACAAGCCTGAAGAATTGTTCGATGAAAACGGTCACCCAGTTGACTTAGTTGAACAAAACACTCCAGATGGCAACAAGCGGATGGCTATGAACCCAATCACTAACGGTGGTATCGATCCAAAGCCATTAGTATTGCCTAACTACCGTGACTTCGCCGTTGACGTTCAAACACCAGGTTCTGTTGTAAAGCAAGACATGCTTGAATGGGGTAAGTACCTCAGCAAGATGGCTGAACTGAACCCAGACACATTCCGTGGCTTCGGTCCAGATGAATCCAAGTCTAACCGTCTTTACGCATTCCTTGACAATGACAAGCGTCAATGGATGGAAGGTATCCACGAACCAAACGACGAAAACCTTTCTCACGAAGGTCGGATGATTGATTCTCAACTTTCCGAACACCAAGCAGAAGGATTCCTCGAAGGTTACACTCTGACTGGTCGTCATGGATTCTTCGCAACCTACGAAGCCTTTGGTCGGGTTGTTGATTCCATGCTGACTCAACACATGAAGTGGTTACGGAAGGCAAAGGACCTCTACTGGCGTAAGCAATACCCAGCACTGAACTTCGTTGATACTTCAACTGTCTTCCAACAAGACCACAACGGTTACACTCACCAAGATCCAGGTCTGTTGACTCACATGTTCGAAAAGGAACGTCCAGACCTTGTTAAGGAATACCTGCCAGCAGATACTAACTCCCTGATGGCCGTATCCAACAAGGCATTCAACGACCAAGAATGCATCAACATCTTCGTAACCTCCAAGCACCCACGTGCACAATGGTTCTCCATTGATGAAGCTACTGAATTAGTTGACAACGGTCTTGGCTACATCAACTGGGCTTCTACTGACCAAGGTAGCGAACCTGATGTTGTCTTTGCTTCTGCCGGTACTGAACCTACTGAAGAATCTCTTGCCGCTATCGACATTCTTCACGACAACTTCCCTGAACTGAAGATTCGTTACATCAACATCATCGAAATCATGAAGTTGATGAAGCAAGACAAGAACCCAGAAGGTCTGTCAGACGCAGAATTCAACCAATACTTCACTACTGACAAGCCAGTTATCTTCGCATGGCACGGTTTCCGTGACATGATCCAAGCTCTGTTCTTCGAACGTGCTAACCACAACCTTCACATTCACTCATACGAAGAAAATGGTGACATCACCACTCCATTCGATATGCGTGTATTGAACGAACTGGACCGGTTCCACTTAGCTAAGGACGCTATCCAAAACATCCCTGGCTACGAACAAAAGGGTGCTGCATTTGTTGCCAAGATGGACAACATGATCAACAAGCACAACCACTACATCCGTTCAGAAGGTAAGGACTTACCAGAAGTTACTAACTGGACTTGGAAGGGTCTTAAGTAATCATCTGCTGATTACTAATTAAACACTTATTAAATGAAGAGGCTGGGAGAAAACTTTGTTTTCTCACCAGCCTCTTTTAGTTTTCCGAATATTACACAGTAATCGCGGAAAAAAAGCGTGCTCCTAGTGTCTAGTTACGGACAATCATTGGCCCGCA
>NZ_AZGM01000129.1:0-26755 GCF_001435935.1 Limosilactobacillus panis DSM 6035 | reverse complement strand
GCCAACAATCGTCCTATACTAGCCATACGGAGCACTCTGAAGCTTTTTTCCCAGCTCCTTTTTGCTCTTTACCCGGCGAGTGACAGTCAGATATAATTAACTGGATTGAAATGAGAAGGAGAAGAAACTGATGGATAAAAAGCAAACGGGGCTGCAGACCTACCTGGTAATTGGGTCCCTCGTCTTTGGAATGATATTTGGCGCGGGGAACCTGGTCTTTCCTGTCCACCTGGGGCAGCTCGCTGGTAGTAACTGGGGGCCAGCCGCCCTGGGCTTCATCACTTCGGGAGTTTTACTCCCCTTGCTGGCCCTGTTGGCCCTGAGTGTAACCCATACCCGGGGACTATTCGAGCTCGCCCAGCCGGTGGGGGGCTGGTTCGCCCTGATCTTCTTGGTCTGCGTCCACGCCACGATTGGCCCCCTCTGTGCGACCCCCCGGACAGCGACGGTTCCCTACGCGATTGGGGTTGCTCCCTACTTGTCGAAGGGAATGCAACCAGTCGGCCTGGCCCTTTACACCGGGACGTTCTTTCTCTTGACCTACTTCTTTGCGACTAAGGAAGGGAAGGTGACGGCGGTGATTGGGAAGGTCCTCAACCTGGCCTTTTTGGTGATGCTGTTTGTGATTTTCCTTCTGGCCTTTATCCACCCGATGGGAAAACTATCCGCGCTATCACCAACCACTAACTACCTGCACCAGGCGTTTGCTAACGGGTTCCTGCAGGGGTACAACACGATGGATGCCCTGGCAATGCTGATCTTTGGGGTGACCATCATCGCTGCTGTTCAGCAGATGGGCTTTCGAAAAGAAAGGGTTGCCCTGGCGACGGCCAAGGGGGGGGCTGGTCGGAATCGCTGGTGTGGGGGTCCTGTACCTCGGCTTGATTTACCTCGGGACCACTAGCCGTAACCACTTTACGGTTGCGAGCAACGGGGGGACGACCCTCAACCAGGTGGCCCATTTTTACCTGGGCACCTTTGGCAACGTCCTCCTGTTGACCCTCGCCACGGTGACCTGCCTAACCACAGCGATGGGGCTGGTGATTGCCTTCTCCCAGGACTTTCATAGTCGCTTCCCCCAGGTGTCTTACAAAAACTTTTTACGGGCCAACTGCCTGCTTTCGTTTCTGATTGCCAACCTGGGTCTCGACCAAATTGTCACCTGGTCGACGCCCGTCCTGATGTTCCTGTATCCGCTGGCAATTGTGTTGATTCTGCTGGCTATCCTGTCACCCCTGTTTAAGAATAACCCGCTGGTCTACCGCTGGGCCCTGATTTTGACCGTTTTTCCGGCATTTTTTGACCTGGTCAACGCCCTACCGCCGGTTCTTCTGCAGATGGGCTTTAACCAGGCCTTGGTGAAGTGGGCGGGACATACCCTGCCGCTTTTTCAACAGGGCCTGGCCTGGCTGCCATTTTCTGTAGTTGGCTTTGCACTCGGCTTGGTTGCCTGGCGGTGGCGGCGTTATAATACTAACTAATTACGCAGGGGAGTGATCAGATGCAACGTCACTATTTAAGTATTGATATTGGGGGGACCGCCATCAAGAGTGCCCTAATCGATCATTCTGGAAATATTTTTAAAACGGCTAAAACTGCTACCCCGACCACTGCCAACGCCTTTTTAGCTATCCTTGGTCAGCTGGTACGTGACCACCCGGATGTCCGCGCGGTTTGCGTGAGTGTCCCGGGGATCGTTAACCACCACAGTGGCCAGGTTAAGTTTACGGGCGCCCTCGGCTTCATGGGGGAGTTCAACCTGGCCGACTACCTCAAAAAGATTGCCCAGCTCCCCGTCTACGTTGGCAATGATGCTAATTGTGCAACCCTTGCTGAGATGTGGCTGGGTAATTTACGAGGCCTGAATAGTGGGGCGGTAGTGACCCTTGGTACGTCGGTAGGGGGCGGATTGATGATCAATGGTCAGCTCTTTATGGGTCCCCACTTCCGGGCCGGTGAAATTAGCGCAATTGTTAACAACCACGACCATGCGGATATTCACGAGTCGACGGTGGGCGCTAGCACCTCGGCGGTTAAGATGATCAAGGCGGTCGCCACGGCGTGTGGCCTGCCGGATGTAAAGGATGGACGCCGGGCCTTTGTCGAGATCAACAACCATAACCCGCGGGCCTGGGACATCTTTGCGGCCTTTTGCCGGCGGGTAGCGGTCCTGTTGGTAAATGTCCAGGCTGTTATTGACCTCGAGCGGGTCCTCGCTGGGGGCGGAATCAGTGCCCAACCCGTGGTGGTGACCGAGATTCGCCACCAGTTTCAACTGCTCCAAGCGGGGGATCGCCGCCTGCACGACGATATCATCATGCCGGATATTCAAAAGGCTAAGTTTGGTAACGAAGCGAACCTACTAGGGGCGCTATATGGTTTACTATTGCAAGTAGATAAGGGAGGCTTTAATGAACAATAGGATGCCTATACACGCCTATTTACCCTGATCGTGGGACGATACCCGGCCTCCTTTGTAACCTGTTTAACGGTCCCCTGATTGGTCGGGCGGGCCAGCATGTTAATCTTCACAGGGTCCCAAAAGTAAAAATAGACCAGTGGACGGTCGTTTGGTAATCGTCTACTGGTCTTTTCTTGTTTTAAATCCGTTTGCAATAAGGGAAGTGCGCCATTTCCGGGACCTTATCCCAAGAGACTGGGTAACCTGCACCATGGGCACAAAATACTGAGTCAGGGGTGTTAGCGAGGTCCGCAGTGGGCACGTATTTTGCCTGGGTAATCACTTCATTAGCGTTATGGCACGGTTGGTAACCATTGACAACGCATTCGAGATGTCCCTGACCGTGGCTGTAATTACGGACGGCGGTTGCGTAATCGCGCATGGTAGCAACCGGTGCTTCCCCGGTCAAAAGGGATTGCGACTGGCCAGTATTCGGGGCTAACCTAAACGTTCCGTTCATCTTTTGAATATCGTTAATTGCCCGGCCGACCTCATCTTGGGGAACGGTCAGCCGGTAGCGGTAGTAGGGTTCCAGAAGGACGCAATGCTTTTGGGCTGCCAGTTCCATCAATCCCTGCCGGACTGCTCGCCAGGTTGCCTCGCGGAAGTCGCCACCAACCGAGTGGACGATGCTTCCCTTGCCGCCAATCAGGGTGATTTGCACGTCCGTCAGTGGTGCGCCGGTTAAGACACCTCGGTGTTCCTTAGCCGCTAAGCTGGTCATAATCTGCTGCTGCCAGTTATGGCTCAGCACGTCAACGCGGCAGTCAGCGGCGAAGTGTAGGCCAGAGCCAGGCTTCCCCGGTGCCAGGAGGAGGTGAACCTCGGCGTAGTGCCGGAGGGGCTCAAAGTGGCCAACCCCCTCAATGGACGCGTTAATTGTTTCTTGATAGAGAATTTGTCCCTGATTAAACTTGAGTTTGAGTTGGTACCGTTCTTCCAAAATCTGCTCCAGAATCTCCCGTTGCACTTCTCCCATTAGGTGCACGTGGATTTCTTGAAGGTGCTCTGACCAGGTTACCTTGAGCTGGGGGTCTTCGTCCGCCAGCTCCTGCAGGGCTTTCAAACAGGTCTGGAGATCGTTGTCACCAATCTTAACCGCGTACGATAACACCGGCCGCATTTGCGGACGTGGAGTATTAGCTTCCGTTCCAATGCCCTGCCCTGGAAAAGAAGAGGTCAGACCGGTGACGGCACAAACCTCCCCAGCGGGAACTACCTGGGCAATGGTAAACTTGTCGCCGTCGTAGATGCGGATTTGGTCCACCTTTTCATCAGGAAGGAGGATGCTCTTGGCCCGCAGGCTTCCCCCGGTGATGCGGAGCCAAGTCAGGCGGTTGCCGTTAGGGTCATGGGAAATCTTAAATACCCGGGCAGCAAATTCCTGCTTGGTGGGGCCCGCGACGGTCCACTTGGTAAGCCCGTCCAGGAGGTTAGTGACCCCGGTCATCTTTAAAGCAGAGCCGGTAAAGCAAGGGAACACCTTCCGCTCTTTGATCAGGGTCCGGACCGTATCTTCACTTAGCTTTTCCTGATCGAGGTAGCTAGCGAGGACGATGTCGTCTTGCATGGCAATCGCTTCGGCAGCGTCGCCGGTAGTTACCTGGCCGCTAGTGAAGTCGATACAACCGGCGGACAACTCATTTTGCAACTTGTTGAGGACCCGTGCGGAATCGGCTCCCATACTGTCGACCTTATTGATAAAGACAAATATGGGGATGTCATAGCGTTTGAGAAGGTCCCACAGCGTCCGGGTATAACCCTGGATGCCGTTGGTTACGGAGACCACCAGGATTGCGTAGTCCAGGACCTGAAGAACCTGCTCGGTTTGCCCGGCAAAGTCAATGTGGCCGGGGGTGTCGAGCATTGTGAGAGCGAGGTCATGGTAGGACAACCGGGCCTGGTGGGTGAAAATCGTGATTCCCCGCTGCTTTTCTAACTGGTTGGGATTAAGAAAAGCATTGCCGTTATCAACCCGGCCGAGCTTGCGCAGGTGGCCAGATTGGTAAAGCAATGCTTCAGAAAGGGTCGTTTTACCGGCGTCAACGTGGGCGACGAGGCCGGTGACAATCTGTTTAGTCATTTTCTGCAATCCGCACAACCATGACATCGCTAAGGGCGTTCCGGTTAACGTAGGAGGTAACGGACCCTACCATGAACCGTTCCATGCCAGAGATTCCCGTAGCCCCAATTACAATGAGGTCGTTATGGTGGTCCTTCGGGAATTCACGAGCGATTACCCGCTTCGGATTGCCGAAACGGATGTGGATGCTGACGTCAGTAACTCCTGCGCCTACTGCCTTTTGCTTTAAATCCTCCATCCGCTCCTGGGTACGGTGGACAGCGTCGTAGGTCTGCTCATCACTCAAAACGGCATTACTGTAACCATCGGTCAGCTGGTCAACTTGGGTGATGGTTAGGATGTCGAGGTGGGCGTGATTACGTATAGCAATGTCGATTCCTGCTTCAAGAACCTTGCTGGTCGCTTTGGAACCGTCGCTTGCAACGAGGATGTTTTTGTATTGTGAATCTGCCATTGTAAAAAACTCCTTTGTCGATAGTATTGTTTACTTCTATTATACTTTTTTTACTAATGTTTTTAATATAAAAACAAAATGATTGAAAACGTTTGCAGATAAGTCTAAACTACTCTTAGAGGCTTAAAAGACAAATAGTTTAGTTTAGTCTAATAATTGTGACACATTTCACAAGCAAGGAGTAATATAATGCGTTATGTTTCAATGACTTCCCACAATATTGGGATGAACTTAGCAACTGAACAGTACTTGATGAATGATAAGGACTTTGGGAACGAGCCACTGGTCCTTTTCTACTATGAAGAACCATGCATTATTGTTGGCCGGAACCAGAACACGGCCGAAGAGATCAACCAGGACTACGTAAAGAAACACAACATCCGGGTTACCCGGCGCCTTTCTGGTGGTGGCGCGGTCTACCAAGACCTGGGGAACCTCTGCTTCAGCTTTGTTGTTCCAAGCGACAGTGAGGAATTTGGTGACTTCAAGTCATTCACCAAGCCAATTGTCGACGTTCTTCATAAAATGGGGGCTATGACCGCGGAAGTCAGTGGTCGAAACGATATCTTAGTTGACGGGAAGAAGTTCTCTGGTAACGCAATGTACTCCAAGAACGGCAAGACCTTCTCTCACGGAACCTTGATGTTAAACGTGGACCTGAGTGTAGTTGCGGACGCCCTCCACGTTGCCAAGGATAAGATCGCTTCTAAGGGAATTAAGTCCGTTCGCTCCCGGGTTACTAACCTGCGGCCATACCTGGCTAAGGAATACCAAAACATCGATGTCCCAACCTTCAGGGACGACCTGATCAAGGGGCTCTTCAACGTTGACAGCCTCGACGAGATTAAGGACAAGCAGTACGTTGTTACCCCAGAAGACCAGAAGAAAATTGATAAGATCTACGAACAGTACTACAACAACTGGGACTGGGTTTATGGTAAGAACCCTGAGTTCACGTTGAAGCGGCGGAAGCACTTTGATATGGGAACGATTGATGCCCGGCTGGACGTTAAGGATGGTGTGATCAAGAATATCAAATTCTTTGGTGACTTCTTTGGCCCTCAGGACGTTACGAAGTTAGCTGACCAACTGAAGGGCATTAAGTATGACCACGATGAGATTGAAAAGACTCTTGAAAAGGCGGGCACTCAGCAATACATTACGGGAATCCCAACCACCCAGATTGCGGATTTACTTGCCTAATTGAGCTTTGCCCGGTTATCTAGTAGAATGGGAGTGAAATACAAGGGTTAAGCCTTGTACTCACCCCCGGGTAATCGTGAAAATAATTGACGGGGAGACAGGCATTGACCTGGCACCCCGTTTTATTTTAACTTTAGGAAAGTTGGTAATGAGATGAGAAACTCTGATAAGGTAATTATGGTGACGTCCGTTGCGGCGGTCTTGGCAATGGTCTTGGACGCCATCATGTCTATCCAGCATGGCCTACTGCTGACTAGTGTATCCGTGTGGGGCCGCTTGCTGGTATTTATTATTTTAGCGGCAGTCGTTAACGGCCTGGCACTCGTAAAAATGCGGTTTTGCGGGTACGCCACGATCTTTGTGAACCTGTACTTTGCGATTGCCTGCTTGGCCGCTTTGCAGACTGTCAACCAGCGGACGAGCTTTCTCGGAATCATCGTTGAGGTATTAAGTGTTGTCGGTATTCTGGTTGGCTGTGCAGGAATCTATTATGGTATCCGGCAACGGGCAGAATATACCCGTGACCGAATCAAGAAGTTAGAGGAGCGAGCTAAAAAATGAAGATGACAGTAGCAGACTACTTAGCCCAGGTAACTGGTGACCATGTAACCACGGAAACGGTCGAAAAGACGGCTGCTCAGGCACAACAGAAGACGACCCTCAAAAGGGGAATTCAGTTTATGTTGGACCAGTTTGCGCAAGGGACGCTTGGGCAGTATGTAATTAATGTAAAGATGAAAAAGGGTGCCCCCCTGAGTCTCCGCCTAGAGATGAACCTCATCAACATCCCAATGGGCGAAGCAGAGCGCCTGGATCCAAAGCTCTTGGACCAGGAACCTGCCTACCCGGTGAACCTCTACATGGTATTGGAAGGGGATGACGTCAACAAGTCGGGCCTGCGAATCGATGAGTTGGCTAATGATACTGATCAGGCCGGTAGTGTCACTAACCTGGTTCAGCGTGCCCAGGAATGGGTTGCCGAACACGTAGCGGCAACGGTTGAAAATCGGGCATGATTCTTGCCTTTTCAATAATTTTTGGTAGAATGAATAGTGCGATGAGTCGAGAGGTCTGGTAGCAACCCTAATTGCTGCCATTAGACATTTCGAATGTGGGGCACGTTAACTCACCGGATTGTGAGGTGCCCGGTTAAAGGGCGAAGTGGACATCGCCTTTTAACCTGAGATGATATCAATACACAGCAAGCGGTTAGTAGATGCTAACCGCTTTTTTTGTGCTCACCCTTGAATTATAAAAAAAGTGCATTTTTTCACGTAAGGGCTTACAATGAAGGTGGAAGCGAGGGGGAGCATTATGGCAGAAGTATATTATGGTGTTTCAGTTGTTGCGTTAATTGTAATCGTATTTTGGCTTTGCTTATAATTAGATAATATTGAAAAATAGAATAAAAAATAGCGACGGGGAGAAATAATTTTCTTCCGGTCGCTTCGTTTTTTTGTCCACAAATCAGTTATCTAACTGGGTAACGCATCCCCGTGTAACGGTGGCTGAGGATAATCACTAAGACGGTGGCGAGCAGGGCGTATACCGAGCCGACGTAACCGAGGTGGTTCATAGTGGTAAAGTGCATGGTCTGTGATGCGGTGAGTGACCCTAGCGAGATGCCGATGTTAGCAAAGATCGAGTTTAACGAGGATGCCAGGTCTAGTGACTGCGGGTATTCCTTTTCTGCAATGTCTAAGAACATCAGCTGGGTCGATGAACCGTAGCAAGAGAAGGCGATGCACAGAAGGCCAACTACGAGGATGGCCAACCACTTAAAGGAAAGGAGGGGGCCAAAGGCGAGGTAGAGGACGGTCATGATGAGGTAGATGACTGGTAGCCGGTGGACGCCGCCCCGGTCAGCCAGGACCCCACCGAACTTGTTACCGAAGATAAAGAAGACCCCCGTCGCAAACAGTAGCCAGTTCAACCAGGTGTTGTTGAAGCCCATTTCGTTAGTAATCAGGGGTCGGATGTAGGTGAAGATCGTGTAGTCCGCCGCACAGATTGAAACGACGAAGATAACCCCAAGGATTACCCGGGAGTCCTTAAAGAGCACGAACTGTTTGCCTAAGCTGCTCTTTACCTGGAGAGTGTCCTTAGGAACCAGCCAGAAAAGGAAGGCAAAGGCCAGGACCGTAATGACAGTGACCATCCAGAAACTGTCGTGCCAGGAGAAGGTGGTACTAATAATGGTCCCGATGGGAATCCCGACAACGGAGGCAATGCTGAAGCCAGCGAAGACCCAGGATACCAGGCTCGCCCGCTTTTCCCGTGGGGCAACAAAACTTGCCATTATGAGGACAAGTGAAATAATGGCCCCTGCGACGGTCGCGGTCAAAATTCGAGACAAAAGGAGGGATATAAAGTTAGTTGCCAAAGCGGACCAGGTATTACCAACCAGGAAAATGACCATCAACCATAATAGGACGTGGTGCCGTCGCCAACGGTTAGCTAGCGAGGTGATAATGGGGGTAAAGACGGCGTAGATCAGGGCAAAGACGGTGACGAGCAGCCCCAGCCGTGACAGTGAGTCGTGGTATTCATGAGCAATATCCGGCAGGACACCGACAATCATGTATTCGTTGCAGCCGAGCATAAAGGCGATGAACACGAATAAAATTGCTTGGAGACGGTACTTCATTATTAGTTTTCCTCCTTAATTTCAGATTTTTTGCAACCAGAATATTGTACGGGAAATGGGCCACTTTTGCTAGGGAAAACTAACGGAAATTTAAAAAACCAGGAAAAATTTTTGGAGCGTCCCTGCGTCAGCTACAAGGGCCGTTGTTAATTTTTTTAAAAGGACAAGGAAACATATCCCTATGTGCGTTACCTGATGAATAAGCAGGGAATTACCGATCCCAGTAATGCAAAAAGGGAGCGTGACAGAAGTCATTTATGACTTCGTTTTCACGCCCCCGCGAGCGCAAATAGGGCTCCAGAGTTCGGTTATACCGGACACTGGAGCCCATTTGCGTACCGCGCTGTTCGTATTTGAACTTGGTAAAAGTACTTATGTCACAGCCCCTTTTTTATGTATTATGTTCCCTATGTAATTATTTCACGAGGTAAATTTGTTCGTCAATCAGGTCAAAGGAGTGGAGCTGCTGGTTGACCTTTTTTAACTCTTCATCCTGGCTCAGCTCGGCTTCTTGCCAGAACCTTTTGGAGTCGGTCGCCCCGTCCTTTTCGCCGATTACCAGGAAGTGAACATCAGGGTAGTCTTCGCGAATAAGCTGGAGAACCTCCCAGTCCGTTTCCTGTTTATCTGGCGCCCAGGACATGATAATAAACTGAACGTCGTTACCGTACTTCTTGACCGCGTCAATGGCGTCCAAGCGCTCAATCTTGGTTACCGGGTGCTTGCCCGTTTCGTTTTCCTTAACCCAGGCCTGACTATCCGTGGTGTAGATTCGCTGGGTAGGGTTATTGTTCCGTAGCCCCTTGGAGATATATCCATTGCCGGCCATCAATTCCAGGACCGGTGCGCCATTGATGTAGTTTGATAGTGCTTTAGCAAAGGGAGCGTTAACGTATGACCACATCCCGTACGTGTCCTCAAGGTAGTCACGGAAGTTCCGCAGGTCCTTATCGAGCTTGGGCAAAGTGACACTATACTTGTCCCATAGGGCATCGCCTTGCGGGTCACCCTGGGGGTATTGGGCATTAATTTTTTTAAAGATCGTATCTTGAATATCATCAGGGAGGAGTAACCGCGGTAATGGCTGTGGCAGTAACCCATTTTTCAAGAGGCGGTCACTTTCGAGGGCGTTGTTAATCAGGTACTTGATGGCGGGAAAGTCGTTGAACAGGTCTCGGTAATTCATCAACCGCTTGATATACGGGTCCTGGTGCACAACCTTCTGGGCTTTTTTAACCCGCTTTTTTAACTTTTTAAGTTTCTTTGGATTCATTAGTGGTCCTTACTTTAACTTCAAATTCAGCTGTTCCTGCTTACCATAGAACTTATCGGTATCCCGGCGGTTATTCTTTCCCTTCAGGTAGCCGTCAATCAGTTGAAAAATTTCATAACGGTCCTCACTGGTGAGGACCGTCTGGTTGAACGATAGGTTCTTCCCGGAGAAGAATAATTTACCGAGGTCGAAGTCATCCCGGTCGGTTTTACCGGTCAGGTAGTCCAGACTGACATCAAAAAATTCGGCCAGTTTACGTGCCTCGACGTATGATGGGGTCCGAATTCCCCGTTCCCAGTTACCAATCTGGGAAGCGGTATTGGGCTTTTCGTTGGGCCCAAGATTTTCGTTCAGGTGCTTGGCCAGTTCTTTTAGGGTGATTTTTTGTCCCTTCCGCAGTGCACGGAGCCTTTCTGGAAACATTCTCTCACACTCCCTTTAGTGTCTCACATTCTATTTTAACAAAAGAAGATTACAAAGTAACGGAAAGTGTGCTAAAATACTCGCATTGATTAAAAATACGACATGGGGTTAATCATTTTGAAAAAGCAAGCAAATAAACGCCGCCATCGTCTCTGGCGGTGGCTAGTCGGAATCGTTGTCGTAATTGCCGTAGCCCCTTTTGCGGCGGGAAGTTATTTCTTTAACGTGGCAATGGTTCCTAGTCATAAGTCATTTGTAAACAACTCGAACCGGATTAGCAAAAGCGACCCACTGTACAAGCAGAAAATGTGGTTCAAGCGGGCCCATAAGGAAAAGTGGACTATGGAGTCGGCCAGTGGGCACTACCGCCTAGTTGCCGACTATCTTCCGGCTACCCAGAAGACGACCAAAAACGTCATTATCCTTCACGGTTTCATGGGTAAAAAGGAACGGATGGGGGAATATGGGACCATGTTCCACCAGATGGGGTACAATGTATTGATGCCGGACGCCCGTGCCCATGGTCAGAGCCAGGGGAAATACATTGGTTACGGTTGGCCCGAACGTTACGACGTCCGCAAGTGGGCCAATAAACTGATTGCCAAGAACGGCGCAAACAGCCAGATTGTGATCTTCGGGGTCAGCATGGGTGGGGCCACTGCGATGATGACTAGTGGAATCACCCTACCGCATCAGGTTAAGGCCTTTGTGGAGGACTGTGGCTATGACAGCCTTGAAGGGGAGCTTAACTACGAAGCGGGAAACCTGTATAATATTCCTCGAGTAATTCGTGCACCGTTAATTGGTAGCCTGAGCCTGATTAACCGGGTAAGAAACGGCTTCTACGTACATAGTGCTAGTGCAACGGCCATGCTTCACAGGAATCACCGGCCAATGCTCTTTATCCACGGTAGTGATGACCACTTTGTTCCTACCCGGATGGTTTACCAGAACTATTCTGCCAGCCGGGGGCCTAAGAAACTATGGGTCGTAAAGGGTGCCAAGCATGCGGCATCGTATGCCAAGGATCCGCACCAGTATCCGCGACGGATTGCCCACTTCTTAAACCAGTACGTTAAGTGAGGCGGAAAAAATGTTATTGATCTTTTTAGTGATGCTCGTGGCGATTGAGCATATTGGCATCATGCTGATGGAACTGTTTGCTACCCCGGCCCAACAGGCAGAAGCGTTTGACCTGCCGGAAGAATATACCCGTCAGCACGCTGCCCGGGTGGCCTTTGCAAACCAAGGAATTTACAATGGTGCCCTGGGTGTAATGATGATTCTCAGCTACTGGCTGCTAAAGGGACCAAACCTAATCATTGCCTGGCAGATGATGTTGATTTTTGTCATGGTTGTGGCCGTTTTCGGTGGCTTTACCGCCACCAAAAAGATCTGGCTTTTCCAGTTGCTGCCGGCATTAGTAGCATTTTTGGTAACACTGTGATAGTAAAAAAGTTCTTTCTTAGTCGTTGTGACCAGGAAAGAACTTTTTTATTTGCTTATTTTTTAACGCTCCTGATTGATAGCATGCAGATTCCACCGATAAGGGAGAAGAAGAACGCGACCCCGAAGACGGCGGAGTAACCCCACAAAGAAATTACCGTTCCGGCGATTACTGGTGCGATTGCTTGACTAATTGTGTTACCAAGGTTGTAGACTCCCAGGAAGAATGCGACCCGGTTTTGGTCCGGGATAACTTCCAGATTCAAGAGGTTATCAAGGGCGTTCCATAGTCCCATTCCCAAGCCGGCAAAGAGGGCGTAGATAATAATTCCGGTAGTATTCCTGAAGAGGAAAAGGACCAATGCCGCGATTGCCAGGAAAATCGTTGAGAAGCCAACAGGAAACTTTAAGACCTTTAACTTATCGGCGACCGGGCCGGCAAAGAAGCCCATCAAGATACCGAGAACCAGCATGATTCCGTTGATTAACTGGATCGATGACTGGGTCTGACTTCCTCGGTGCAAGAAATCGGTCATGATGTAGAGAATGTAACCGGTGATGGCAAAGTTACCAACCCCCTGGAAAAGCTTCCCAATTAGGGCCAGGTAGTAGTCCCGGCCAATTGACCAGCGGGGAAAGACTGTTGAAATGGTGTGCCAGCTAAAATGATGCTTCTTCTTGGGGGCCTTTTCCAAGTGTTCCTCGTCAAGATTAGCGGGTTCGTGAACGATAAGGACGGCAATCAGGGTTCCTATGAAGGCAAAGATGCCGAAGACAACGAAGCCGAGGCGGAACTGACTTAAGAGCAGGGCCCCAACGACGTTAAAACCATTGTTCCCCAGAGCCATTCCTAATCCACCGTAAGCGGACGAGGCGGTTGCCCGGTAGTCCTCTGGTGCAAAGTCAATCCAGGCGACCATTGGAGCAACCATGAAGTTTAAAGCCACTTGCCCAACCATCCAGGCAATCAGTAGTGCGGGGATGTTGTAACAAAGTGAAGCCCCAATCATGGCGAGCATGAAGCAGAAGCCCCCGCCGACAATCCAGGGAGCCCGTTTCCCGAATCGTGACCAGGTCCGGTCAGAAAGGGCACCGGCAACCATATTGGAGATTGCCGCAAAAATCATTCCCATCGTTGAAAAGAGGGCGACCAGTTGAACCTTGTTTGGCGCATCGATTTTCTGAATCAGAGCCGGGAGGAAGAGACTGTTCATGACAACGTATGGTCCCAACCAACTTGCGGGGCCGATTACCAGCGCGGGTAGTAATCGTTTCAGACTAATTGTTACTTTATTCATGTTTAAACCTGCTTTCCTTTAGAAGTTATTTTTGACACTGTAGTATGCGAAATCACCGTGGGACCGGTGCTCAAAGGCGTCCACTGCCCCTATGAAGTTGAAAAGACCTGTGAAGCCACCAATCTCACCCGGTTCACCGTTGACCCCTTCATCGGATAGGTAGGCGAGATCGAATTCTTTGCCTAGTGGTTGCCAGACACCGTCAGTGAAACGGTACTCGACGGTTACCTTGCCTTGCCGGTAGTTGATTCGGATTTCGGCAACGTGGTTAGGAACGGGGACCTCGTCAAAGATATAGTCAATCCGTTCACCCAGCTTAGCCTGAAGGATACGGAGGACGAGTTCTTGCTCGTCATCTGACAGGCACAGGCGGACGTAGAACCAGTTATTGGAATCGTAATAGAGGCCCAGGCCAGCTGTTTCAGAGTAATGGGTGGGATGGAACTCAAGCTTGGTTTGGAGCTGGTAGTCCATTGATGTTGCCCGGGTCCCCATGATTGATGGGCTAACCTGGGAGAAGAAGGAGTTGCGTCCACTGATCTGTAGATTGCCATCCACAACTTTGACCCAGCTGGCGCCCTGCTTGTGGTAGGGCGTCATAAACCGTTGATCGTAGTGGCCGTTCGTAAAGTGGTCGTCGATGTCAAAGGCATGAAGGTCTTGCTTGCTACTTGCACTGTCAACGGCTACCGCTTGCTTGGCGAGGTTACTACCGTCAGCCATTTCTAGCCACCCGTCCTTAGTCCAGTGCATCTTTTGAAGACCAGTTTCACGACCCAGTGGGTTGAGCTTGGTTCCGGCAAGGGGACGGGACATCAGGTGGGCGATGTACCACTCACCAGTAGGTGTTTTTACCAGCGAACCGTGCCCGGCTTTTTGGATCGGTGAGTGCGGGTTGTACATTTCGAAGTGGCCCGCATCCGGGTCGCCGAGGGAGAAGAGGTGGTGGGGTGAAGCGGTGAGAATTGGTTCGTGGCTCGGGTTGGGTTCATAGGGGCCAAATATGTTTTTGGCCCGGCCCATTTCGACGCCATGAGCATAGCCGGTACCCCCAGAGGCCAGCATCAGGTAGTAGTAGTCACTGTGTTTGTAGATCTGGGGCGCCTCAACACAACCCCGGGTGGTAAAACCGGTGGTAATCCGATGCCATTCCCCAACTTCGCCAGTTGCTAAGTTGACTTCAGCAATGACAATGTGTCCAGGTGCCTGGTAGCCTTCCCGGGTCTCCCATTCCAGGACGGCAATATAGTGCTTGCCGTTTTCGTGGAATAGGGAGGGGTCAAAGCCAATAGAAGTTAGGTACAGGGGCTTTGACCAAGGACCCATGATGGAATCAGCGCAAATCGCGTATGATTCTGCATTGAATTCCCGCCCGGCCATGTTCTGAATGTGACAGTAAGCGATCCAGTACTTCTTGGTTTGGGGATCATAGGAGAGGTGTGGGGCCCAAATTCCGGCTGGAGTATTTGTTCCCTGGAGGTTTAGTTCCTCATCCTTGAGGGCGTAAGTGGTTAGCTGCCAGTTAGCCAGGTCCTTTGAGTGAAAAATCTGGATTGCCGGTTGCCAGTGAAAGGTAGAGGTTGCAATGTAATAATCTTCACCTACACGAAGAATTGAAGGGTCCGGAGCCATTCCGGGAATAATTGGATTATTGATAGTTGTCATATTATGTTCTCCTTCCTAAGACTGCTAGTTAACGCTTTTACGAGTTAGTTGTTTTATTAAATTAATTCAAGTAGAATAATATACTGAAAGCAAATTCAAGGCAATGGAATTTAGCGCTTCTGTATAGAATTAAATGCTGATGGGTAAGAAATGTAATATTAGGAGGAGAGAATATGCCTGAAACTCACCACGAAAATATTGTCGTCAACACGGCATCGGGGATTCGGTTTGTCCGGTCGAAGGTGACAACTAGTGGTTATGTGCCCTTTCACTGGCATAGCAGTATTGAAATTGTTTGTGTCTTGCATGGCCAATTAAGGTTCAACATTAGTGGTCACAGCTATGCCGTGGGGGCCAACCAATTTATTATCGTACCCTCCGGGGTTGTTCATGATGTTGCCAACACCCCTAATAAGGCGGTGGTCATGCAGATTCCTTTGCCAGCGCTCGAACGTTACGTTGACCATCCCGAGCGGGTGAATTTTAAAAACGGCTGCCATGACCTACCGGAATACCACCAGATCGTTGGATTAATTAGCCAATTTGATGTTGTCGAAGCCCATGAGACGACGGCCAGCCGCTTTGATAGCGAGATTATCCTATTGCAGATTCTTAAGCTCCTGTTTACAAAAATGGTCAGTCGAAAGCGTCTGCCAGCCGATAACAGTCGAATCAAGGAAGTGATTGTTTTTATTAATGGCCATTACAGGCAGAAACTGACGGATGCAATGCTGGCCAAGAAGTTTGGTTACAACCCGAGCTACCTTTCACGGATGTTCAAGGAACAGACGGAGATCTCGTTAATCAAGTATATTTATGAGGTTAAAATCAACCACTTCTACCAGGACATTATCAAGACCAACCGGCCAATCAGCGACCTGTTAAGAAAAAACGGCCTGACCAACCAGCGGACGGCCCGGGAGACCTTTAAAGAAATGTTTGGGATCTTACCGAATGACCTCCGTCGGCAATACACAAAAATGGGAGCAAGGCAGGACTAGTTGACTGGTCCTGCCTTGCTCCCTTGAGAAGGCAATTAATAATTTTTACTTAACTTCGAAGCGGCCCAATAGGCGGGGCCCTTGAGCCATGTTATAGTGAAAATAACAAAGATTAAAGGAGGTCAACACGATGGCTGAGAAAATATTTACGAAGAACGAATTGGCACAGTACAATGGCCAAAATGGTCAACCGGCTTACGTAGCCGTGCAAGGGGTTGTTTACGATGTCTCAGGGAAGGCCGCTTGGCAAGGTGGTAAGCACCATGGCAACGTTGCCGGGCAGGACTTGACCGCTGTCTTGTTAAACAAGTCGCCCCATGGTGACCGGGTCTTGAAGGGCCTACCAGTGGTTGGAAAACTGAGCGATTAATAAAAAAAGCAGCTACGCAAAACTTACGCAGCTGTTTTTTATTTAATCTTTGCTCAACGGCTGACCATTGACGTCAACATTATCCTTCTTCAGGATGAAGTTTGCGTAGATCCCGGCAATCAGCGTGATTCCAGAGATAACCAGGAAGGTGTGGCTGTAACCGATGTGGTCCCGCAGGTCACCGAGGGGTGTGGAGAAGATGATTTGGCCGACCTGAGCGGCAATCTGGTAACCAACCATGTAAAGGGTGGCAGAAACCTTAGTATCAAAGTGAAGCGTGAAGTAACGGAAGAGGCCGAGGGCGAAGCAGGCCGTTTCTGGGGCGTGGAGCAACTTGATGCAGGAGACGCCGAGTGGGTTAGTGACCAGGCCACAGCCCCCAATCCGAATAACCATGATGGTGATCCCGACCAGCAGGGTCTTGCGGACCCCAATCTTCTTCATCAGCCATGGAACACAGGCCATCATGATGGCTTCCAGGAAGACTTCCACGGAGTTCAAAACCCCGTACATTTGTTGGCCGAGGGCCTTGGTAGCGAAGAATTGGGTGAAGAATTGTGGGAACATCTGTTGGTCAAAGACGGTGTAGAACGTCCAGGAGAAGATGATGTAGATGATGATTTGCCAGAGGGCCTTCATCTTGAAGACACCGAAAATTTCCTTAAGAGAAGCAGTTGAACTTTCCTTGGCGTTTTCAACCTTGTTTTCGTAGAGGTCAATCATCTTTTGGTTCTTCTCGGGGTGAATAAATATCAAGAGTAAGAAGAGCAGCAAGGCAATGAACGATGAGAGCCAGAAGACCAGGTTAGGACTAATCGTGAAGAGAAAGCCGGCGAGCAGGGCAGAAACCGCGTACCCGAAGGAACCCCATGACCGGGCCTGACCGTATTCAAACCGGTAACGCCGGCTAATCCGTTCTGTGACCGCTTCAAAGGTTGGGGAAGCAGCCAGGAAGGCGAATGACAGGTAGAGGGAACCGAGGAAGGTCCCGAGGTAGAAACTACTGTGGAGCAGTGGAGCGTAGAGCCAGGTAAAGAATGGGCCAAGCAGCATTTCCATGACGGAACAGAAAATCAGCAGGTGCCGTTTCAAACCGAGGCGGTCCTGGATTGCCCCGTAGACGAACATCAGAATCAGGGTGATGGCGGAGTTAAATGAGTAAATGGTCCCCACCTGTTCACCGGAGAAGTGCAGGGTGTTGGTCAGCCAAATCTGGAAGAATGACCACCAGATTCCCCAGGCAGTGAAGAAGAGGAGGATGTTTAATGAATCAAACCGGTAGAAGGGGTTCTTGAATAAGCTTTTCTTTTTCATGGTGTTTTATTCTTTCATGTTAAGAGTGTAAGCTTTGATGGCGGTAGCGGTTGGCCGGCTAGCAGTAACCGTGGTCATGACCGGTTGCTGGTCGTTGTAGTAGCGTTCAGTGAAGGTCGCCACACCGTCGTTAAGAAAAATTTCAACCGAACTAGTGTCAACAAAGATTCGGGCCCGGAGCTGGTGAACGTGGCCAATCGTGGCGTAGCGGTCACTATCCTGGTTATGCTGGTGCACTGTTACCTCACCGGATGCTTGGTCGTAATGCAGGCTAACCAAAGTCTCGTCGCTGTTGGCAATCTGCCAACTGACCTGTCCATCGTTGCTAGTCAAATCAAAGGTCAGGTCCCACTCGGTGTGCTGGGGGTCAGTAACCGCAAGTTGGCGCGGTGAATGAATAATTGCTGAAGTATTAAGATCTTCCCCCGTGCGCAACCGGGTCGTCTCCTTTGCGGGAATGGCGCCCAGCCGGTTACCACGCATCACTAGTTCGCGCGGCAAGGTCAGGGCCCCGGCCCAACCATCAGCCTGCTCAAGCATCGGTTTGTCAAAGGAACTGAACCAAGCAAGCTGGATTCGCCGGCCGTCCGGCGTTAGGAACGACTGGGGCGCGTAAAAGTTGTGTCCGTAATCCAACAGGTGGAGGTCGTAGTGTTCGAAGTGGGCCTGATCATAGTCCAGTTGGCCCACAAAGTATCCAGCCTGACTCAGGTTGAGGAACCGGTGCCGCTGGGGCTTGATTCCCATTGGTGAGCAGGCGATAATGTCCTGACCGTTAAGCCGGAAGAAGTCCGGGCACTCCCACATCGAACCCTCGAGCGCGATATCCTGCGACTCAGTGATGGGCCCGCGCGCCTGCCAATTCAGTAGGTCACTAGACTGGTAGAGGAGGATGCGGGCGCGGTTATTTGCCTGCTCCCGACTACCAAGAACCAGGTAGTACTGACCGTCGTGTTCCCAGATTTTAGGATCCCGGAAGTCCTGACTGTTGTCTGCTGGGGCCTTAATCACGGGGTTACCCGCGTACTTGGTAAAGTGGATGCCGTCGTCACTGTAGGCCACGTTTTGGTTTTCCCAGAAGTGGTCCTGATTGCCATCATCGTAGTAGTGATGACCCGTGTAAACCAGGTAGAGGCGGTCTCCTTTAACGATTGCTGACCCAGAAAAACAGCCTCCGGAGTCTTCGGGATCACCGGGAACCAAGGCAACCGGTAAATTTTCCCAGTGAACTAAGTCCTTACTCCGCACATGGCCCCAGTGCATTGGTCCCCACTCAGCAGAGTAGGGGTGGAACTGGTAGAAAACATGGTAATAGCCCTTGAAGAAACAAAGACCATTAGGATCGTTCAGCCAGCCGGCCGGTGTCTGGATATGGTAGTGTTCGCGATAGCGGGTGTTCGTAACCTTGGCCACCCGTGATTCATCAATTTGCCGCAATACAACCGACTCCCTTCGTTTCTTGTAACCGTTTACGATAATGATTGTAAGCGCCTTTGCTGAAATTGTCAATCGTTTATCAAAATAAATGTTAAACGATTATCAAAAAATGCTCTGCTCTGTTATGTACGGATAAAAAAACTCCCTGTTATCGTCAAGTTCATGACAATAACAGGGAGTTTTGTCTAACTAGTCCAAAGACTGGGCATAAACTAGTTCATCGGTTGAAATTTGCTCGTTTAAGGCGTTGGCCAGTTCTTGTGACAATTCGCCAGCGGCTAACTTCTGCTGGACATAACCGTGTTCGAGCTGGAAGGCCTCAATGAACAGGCTCGTTACGACATCATTGTCGACCGTCCGATCCCGGTTGAAGAACTCCTTGCGTTTGAGGTAGACTCGTTGGACCATCGCAATTTCATTTAAATTGTTCGGATTAGAGACCGAATGGAGGTAGCGTTCCACGTTGCGGTAGACAAGCAGTTGAATCTTATTAAAGGCGGCACGCTTAGAGTCAATAAGTTCTTTCTGCTTGGCGTCAAGCTTTTGACCATGTTTTCTTAAGTAGTGCCACCGGTTAAGCCGCCACTTAAGCCGGTGAATCATTACCTTACAAAATTCCAGCAGGCCGTGCTGACCACCACGGAGGACTGATCGGGTGACAAACCGGGAGTAGGCTTGGGCCTCCTGTTCGGTGATTTTGCCTTCATCCGTCAGGCGGTCAATGGTTGCTAATTCCACCTGGTGCGTCCGGTTCATCAGCTGCTTGAAAAGGTTGTTGTCAAAGTTGTGGAACTGGTGTGCCTGGGTGCTGAGCTGGTCCCTGACCATTGCCCGTTCGCGGGGATGGTTGTTATCCCCGTGGAGGTCATTGATTGCGTAGTGGACCGTGGCGGTCAGGTACCTTTGAAATTCCTCCTGGCTGTAATCGCGGGCCTTTGATGGGAGCATAATTGGGTAAACGATTGCCCCCACCAGGATACTGATTAGGATAACGAAAGCCGCAATCAGGATTATTGAATTACGGAAGGCAAATTCGTGGTGGTTAATGATTACCGGCAGGGAGAAGGCCAGAGACAGGGTGATGGTCCCGTGCATCCCTCCGATACTCATGAGGAGGCTATCGCGTTTGATATGGACCTTTTCAGAGTCAATATTGACCAGGCGGAGCCGGACCCAGAGGTAGCGCATGACCGTCATAATAAGGTAGAGGGCCAGACCAATCAGTGCAAGATTGAGGAGGTTCCGGGGTGCCGTTCGTTGGATAACCTGGGGTAGCATGACCCCAAGCAGGACGAAGACAATACCGTTGAGGGAGTCACTAACAATTGTCCAAATGGTGGTTGTTGCCATCTGGACCTTGGTGGAAGTCAGCTGGAGACGGTCGTAAAGAATACTGTGGACAATCCCGGCGGAAACCACAGCCAGGATACCGGAAAAGTGAATTTCCTCGGCAGACCAGTAGATGACAATCGGGGTCATGACGTTAATGGGGATAACGATTGAACCGATGTCGACGTGGCGCCGCATCAAGCGTTGTCGCAGGGTAATCAAGAGGTAACCGAAGATGGCCCCAAAGATGATCCCGCCGAAGAAGACGTAGATGAAGAACCACAAACCATAACCAATGGAGAATTCCCCAGACCGGTAGGCAGAGAGGGAAAGCTCCAGAAGGACAATTCCGGAAGCGTCATTGAAGAGGGACTCATATTCAAGGGCCCCGTTGACGTTTTCCGGGACGGTCATGTTTGAGGTGATTGACTTAACAGCAACCGCGTCGGTCGGGGTGATGATTGCGGCCAGGATGAAGGCGAGGGCAAACGGGAAGACCATTGGCATGGCCAGGTGCAAGATGCTCCCCGCCACCAGAACCGTCACGAGGGCCAGCAGGACGGATATTGAGAAAATCGACTTGTAGTTCTTGCTTAAGTAACGAAAAGACTGATTTTGTCCATCATTGAACATTAAAGGAGCAATGACGACCATCATGAATAGTTCCGGGTGCATTGTGAAGTTAGTTGCCGCCGTGGGAAGGGACGCCAATAAAACTCCCGCCAGGATCTGGTAAATTGACAGGGGAATCCGGGGGAAAATCAGGTGAATGATATTAGCAACGACAACGGTTGCTAAGAGGAGGATGATTCCAAGTAGCAATTCCATAATTAAATACCACCTTGTACTAAAGTAAATAAAGAAGCTGGGGAAATGATATTTCCGCCAGCTACCACGAATAATTAGGTCATTCCCGCCCGAGAAGCATCTTCACCCCCATCGCGACATTGTAGATGAAGAGGAGGAGGGCAATCAGTAATGCGAAGGTTAACAGGATGCCGAACAGGGCACCACCATGGGCGGTGAAGTCCTGGAAGACACTCAAGCTAAGCACGAGGATGGCGAAGATTCCGTAGATGAGCGGGAAAATTTGGCTCCAAAAAGCCTTCCGTGCGTTGGCAGTAATGGACGGCTCCTCACTTGCCCGGGCAACAATCCACACGATTAGGGGGAAGATAACCGGCAAGAAGAAAATGCTGAAGTAAGAAAGCGCGTTAACAATTCGCGTTGTTAGACTAGTATTATTATCCATTTTTAGTCCCTTCTTTTTTCTTATATTATGCCTGATAAATTAGGGGAGCGCAATTAATACTAGTTGGATAAGAGCAAGACCAGCAATCAGAAGTAGCCAATCCCGCTTGGTAATATTAATTGGTTGGGCGACGGTCCGTGGCGCCCCCTCGACAAAACCATGCGTTTCCATTGCCTGGGCTAGTTGGTCTGACCACTGAATTGCGGAGAGAATGGCCTTGAAGTAGAGGGTGGGTGACCACCAGTGAAGGTTAACTCCCCGCATCTGGCCGGCGACCCGGATGGTGACGACCGCCTGCCTTATCCGGGGGACCAGGTTTAGTGCGGCCAGAAACCCGTAGGCAAACTTACTCGGGAGGTGACAATTCTGCTCGAGGGAACGAATCAGGGTCAGCTTATCAGTGGTGAGGGTCACTGCACCGCCGACGAGGACATAACAGTAAAGCCGGCTGACCAGGACCCAGGCAAAGAATACGTTGTGCCCGGGGGAGAAGAAGGCCATGGTAACGAACAGGGCTGCGGCCGGGATTAGGGTAATGAGGGCCAGCTTCGTGACCTTGTGCGGACTGACCCGGTGGTAAGCCAGGACCAGTAAGGCGCCGAAGATTATTAACAGGTTTCCCGTCAGGTGGGTGGTAAAGGTTATTTCCAGGGAAATAATCAGGGCAAAGATGAGTTTAAGACTAGGATTCATGGGTAAGAGCCCCCTGATAAGTTAGTCGGTGGTCATGGAGGATTAGGTGGAAATCTGCCAGCTGATCGATCTGGTCAAGCTGGTGACTGACGATGAGAATTGTCTGCGGCTTTGTTACCTGGGCGGTCCTGATAAGTTGATAGACCGCCTGGAGGGAAGCATGGTCCAAGCCGGCGAACGGTTCATCAAGGAGGAGGACTGCCTGCTCCATCATGAGCATTACCAGGAGCTGCAGCTTTTTCCGCTGTCCCCCACTCAGGGAGTAGACAACCCGGTCACCAAGATTATTTAAACCGAGGGCTTTGAGAGCATCCTGCAGGTGGGCCTTGAAGTAGGGGTGGTGACCATTTTTAGCGCTTAATTCTAGTTCCTCTTTGACCGTTACGTCGATAAATTGGTCATTGGCCCGCTGAAAGACGAGCCCGACCTCTTGCCGGTAGTGGCGGTCCTTGATTCGGTTAATTGTTTGACCCTGGTAAGTAATTTGTCCACGGAAGGGGATCAACTTAGTAAGGGCCTGGAAAAATGTTGATTTACCAGTGCCGTTGGGACCGGTGACCAGGGTAATTTTGTCCTTAATGATTGCTAACTGCTCGATATTTAATAACTGCTGATTGCCACGTGAAAGAATGACATTGTTGAGTTCGAAGACGTGCGGTGCAGCCGGTTGGGGGGCGGCAAAGACCAGCTGCCGGGTTGCAGCCTTATCAGCAGCCACCAGCCGTTGCCGACTAGCGGCGGGCGAAAGGCCCACGATATGGTGGTCAGTGAAGTCGTAGATTCGGGGTGCGAGGGCTTGATAGCCGTGGCAGTCGTGATCAGCGATAATCAGGGTAACACCGTGTCCGGTTACCAGTTTGCCGAGCTGCGCCATTAAAAAGTGTCGGTTTGCTTCGTCGATATTGGCAAAGGGCTCGTCAAGAAGGAGAATGTCCGCCTGCCGGGCGATGATGACCGCCAGGGCTACCCGTTGTTGCTGGCCACCAGATAACGAGGTGATCTTACGGTTTGCCAGGTCCGTAATCTGGCAGAAGTCGAGAGCTGCTTGAACCTGGTCGAAAATTTTGGCGTGCGGGACCCGCTGGTTTTCAAGGACGAATTCAAGCTCGTGGCGGGGGGTATCAAGGGCAAACTGGGTCAGGGGGTCCTGAAAGAGCATCCCAATCGTTGGTTGCCCACTGGGAAAGGTAATTTGGCCCCCGCTAACTTGCCCACCATACTTGGGCAAAAGGCCCGCTAAGAGACGGAGGAAGGTCGACTTCCCACAACCCGACGGTCCCGTTAACAGGGCGGTCTGCTGGGCAGGAAAGTTAACCGTGACCCGGTCAAGGACGGGGGACTGGTGGTTAAAGGCAAATGTTAAGTTGTGGACTTTAACAATGTTCATGTCTTACCCCTTGGTGACGTGTGCCCGAACCAGCATGTTGACAATCAGCTTGACCAGGATACCGGAGAAGACCAGCATGGAAACAAAACGGACGACCAGCATGATAACTAGCATGTGGGGGGCAAAGTGACTGTAACCGTTCCGGAACCAGTCCCAGCCAAAGGTAACCAGGGTAGCGAAGAGGCTGGTGAGGACAACGGTGAGCCAGTTGTAAAGCTTGTAGAAGGTAACGGTAAAACCTAATTCGGTAGCAATCCCCTGGACTGCTCCGGAGATTAAGTTGGCAGCGCCCCATTGGTCGCCGAGAAACATCTCCACGGCAGCACCGAGAAACTCACCTAAGAAGGCCGCTCCGGGGAGGCGCAATATGAAACCGGCGAGGGGGCCGGCCATGCACCAAATGCCCATCGTAATGTCATTGGCCATGGGACCATAGCCAACCGGCGTTAAAAGGACCGTTAAGCCGTTGTAAACGAAGGCCGCGGCGTAGTAAATGACGCCGAAAATAATTGCAATTAGGGCCAGTAGAATAATGTCTCGTAAATGAAAAGTTTTGTTACGCATAATAAGACTGCTCCTTGAAAGTATTAAGATTAAGGCGGTCTTAGGTAAAATAAAAGTCCCGCAATGCACAAAGCATCTGGGACGTCATTAAACGCATCGTTGATTTGATCTTACCGAATCTTCCTCCGCTGGTGTTATCCAGGTCAGGTTCAATGGGTATTATCTCAGCCAATTGGCACCCCAGACATCGTATTAATCTCACCAATGATTATAACTAAGAAAGAAAACAAATTCAAATGGGCAAAATTATTCAGATTATCGATGAAGGAGCGTACAATAAAAAATGTTTTGAAAAAAGAAGAGGAGGGAACTATGTCTGGAATCACCTTTTTTATTGTTATGGTTGTTATCGGAATCCTATCCGGGATTGTCAGTGCCGCGGCGGGGCTGGCGTCCTTGATCTCGTACCCATCGTTGCTGATGATGGGACTTCCGCCGGTAATCGCCAACGTAACCAGTGCCTGGTCAACAATCGGGAGCGCTTATAGCTCTATCGTGGCTTCGAGTAAGGAGTTGCAAAAAGACCGCAAGCAGATGTGGATGATTATTCCCCTGGTACTTGTGGGTGCCATCATTGGGGCCCTACTTTTGTTCGCATTACCCGGGAAATTATTTCAGGAGTTAGTTCCTTTCTGCATTGCTATTGCCGGAATTATCCTGCTTTTCCCTCACCGGGCGCGGCAAGCAACGGGCGAAATGGCCGCGGATAGTCGTTCTTTGAAGCGGTCCCGCCTATACACCGTCTTAACCGCCATTGGGGTCTTCATTGTCGGTGTCTACGCTGGCTACTTTAACGCCGGTGCGGGTGTCCTAATGCTGACCCTTTTGTCGGTGGTTAACCGGCAGAAGTCGTTTGCGGTCAATAACGCCCTCAAGAACGTGGCCATGACCGTCACAAACACCATTTCAGTTGCCATCTTTGCCTTTGAAACCACCATTGAATGGAGTTACATTATCCCCCTTTTCCTGGGAAATATTCTTGGTGGAGCCCTGGGGCCGGTGATTGTCCGCCACCTTCCCGGCCGCTTAATGCAAGTTATTGTTGGGCTAGGCTCCCTCGTTTTAGCAGTCTCTTTGCTGGCCCGGAATTTCCTCTAATTATTTGATAACTTGGCCGTGTTGTTGGGCATCCTTAGTAAAGCCGGCGGGCACCTTGAGGCCGAGTTTGTGGACCTGCTTCAGGTTAAGGACCGGTTTGCCGTGGTGGTAATCATCAACCGCCATGTCCCGGGGCCGCTTACCCTTAAGAATCTGCGCCGCCATTTTCCCGGTTGCCTTCCCCATACCGTACTGGTCAAGACTGATTGAGGCGACTCCGCCATCCTTTACCATGGTGTCTGCACCGGGGAAGACCGGCTTATTGACGGTATCAGCGTTTTTAACGAGAACCTTCATTGACCCGGCGATGGTGTTATCACATGGGACCATTACCCCGTCAACGTAGGTGAGCAGGCTTTGTGAAACCTGGTTGAGGTCGTTGGAGTTGGCAATTGTAGCCACTCTTAACTTGATGTTGAGCTGTTTAGCAGCGGCTTCCATTTGCTTAGCCTGGTGTTCTGCTGAGGGGTCACTTGAGGTGTAAATTAAGCCGAGCTGCTTAGCATGGGGAAGAAAGCGCTTGGCCAGGGTGAGTTGCTGGCGAACGGGGTTATCGGACTGGACCCCGGTGACGTTGCCTCCCGGGTGCTTCATGCTTTTAACGAGCCGTGAACCAACCGGGTCCCCGATGCCACCCATCAGGACCGGGGTACTCTTGGTAGCGTTAGCCAGTGATTGGGCGGCGGGGGTAGTAATTCCCATCACAACCTTGGCGTGGTCGTTGATCAATTTATTGGCCATTTGGTTGAGGTTTGACTGGTCGCCATTGGCATTTTGATATTCAATCTTAATATTTTTGCCGTTATGGTAGCCTTCCGCAGCTAGGCCGGCAACGAAACCCTTGTAGATTTGGTCAAGGGCCGGGTGGTGCATCATGGTCAGGACACCGACAACCGGGCGGCGGTTTTGCTGGCCCCTGGAAAAGCCAAGGTAGCCACCGAGGACAACAACTAAAGTAATGATGATTCCGATAATTCGTTTCATAATAAATCAACCTTCCTTGTAAAATTAAAAGGAGCTCCACGAAGGGGCCCTTTTTCTTTTACGCGAAAGGAAAAGCCCGTACGTGGGAAATCCGTACGGGCTTAATTGGTTCCTTAAAAAGCCGGTACAGATGCATTCTGTAAAACCCAGAACGCATCCGTAAAAACGGCCATTCTGAGTTACCGGCTTTGCCAATTATTCAATTGTGTGAAGTGGAAACTCATGAATACTTTCTCCTTTGATTTAACTTGTTTGTATCATAACAGGCAAATTATTAAATGGCAAGAAAAATATTAAAATAATTTAATGTAAAAAGCCGGGGTTGTGACAAAAAGCCTCTGAATCAGAAGCTCCATTCGGAATTTAACAAAAA
>NZ_AZGM01000128.1 GCF_001435935.1 Limosilactobacillus panis DSM 6035 | reverse complement strand
GCTCTTTTACCATGGGCAGAAGAAGTACAGCAGGTATGTCATGAATAGAAGAAGGGCGTGAACCACAAGAAGCCGTGGTTCACGCCCTTTCATTCGTTTTCAATACGTATCGTTATTGACTGCTTACAGTGAATATATCTCCCTAGAGAATATATTTTGGATAGTTAGGGCATTTCATTTTTAAGTGTTGGATTGATCTTCGATTCTTTATAAATTTGATGGTGGCCTAGCATATTCAGTTACATAAAATGCGTCCAACAATTATTGTGAAATCTTTAACTAATGAAGGTGAACGTTTTAAGTATATATGAAGTCCCAATTGAAATTAGCCTGATTTAAATTTGTGGCTTTGGCCGGTTGGCAAGAGTAACGGTACTCGTGCTTGTCAGGTGGGTGCCGTTAAACTCTTTAACGAACCACGTTTGAATCGTACGACCACGCTTTAATGGCTGGGCCTTAACAATTATTTCTCCTGATGCTACCGGTAGTAAATGCTCTGTGGTAATATTGACACCGATGGCAACCTGTTCACGATTCTGCCGGTTCAGCCAAGCGTTTGCGGCTAATGATGCAGCGGTTTCGGCAAGGACGGCGTTGATTCCGCCGTGGACGATTCCGTATGGCTGCATTAACCTATCACTGACGTCAATAGTGATTATCGCTTGGTCAGCAGTGACAGATTGGGGATGGATTCCAAGGTTTTCTAATAAGTTCATAAAAAGACCTCACTTAAAGGAGAAAATTTAACATGACAATAGTTGATTGGCAACCGGTTAAAGAGTACTCAGAGATTGTTTTTGAACGCGCAGGAAAGATTGCTAAAATTACGATGAACCGGCCTAAGAAGATGAACGCCTTTACGCCGGTCACAATTCAAGAAATGATTGACGCTTTCACCATTTGCCGGGATGACAGTACAATTGGGGTAATTATTTTGACCGGTGCTGGCGACAAGGCTTTTTCCTCTGGTGGTGACCAAGGTGTTCGGGGTAATGGTGGTTACGTGGGCCCTGACAAAATTGCCCGCTTAAACGTTCTGGATCTCCAGCACCTCATTCGGATTATCCCTAAACCAGTAATCGCAATGGTTAAAGGCTGGTCCGTTGGCGGTGGAAATATCTTGCAGCTTGTCTGTGACCTAACAATTGCGGCAGATAACGCTAAGTTTGGCCAAACAGGTCCTAAAGTCGGTAGCTTTGACGCCGGTTATGGTTCTGGGTACCTTGCCCGGGTAATTGGTCATAAGCGGGCAAAGGAAGTATGGTTCTTGAACCACTTCTACAGCGCCGAAGAGGCCTACCAGATGAACTGGATCAATAAAGTTGTCCCACTAGACCAGGTAGAATCTGTAACTCTGGACTGGTGTAATGAGATCCTCAAGAAGTCACCGACTGCACTGCGTTTTATCAAGGCGGCAATGAATGCCGATACCGATGGGCTTGCCGGTCTGCAACAGCTTGGTGGAGATGCCACAATGCTATTTTACACCACTGATGAGGGTAAAGAGGGCCGGGACGCCTTCAATGAAAAACGGCAGCCAAATTTCGACCAGTTCCCTAAGTTTCCATAGGTTATAAGCAATGGAAACACAAAATTGGTTGTTAAAACAAGCAAGTACCCAACCTGATAAGGTCGCCGTTACTGACGGGACCAGTACCCTGACCTTTCGCCAGGTAAAGGACCAGGTGGAACAGATTGCAGGGAAATTAAACCAGCTGCACCCTGGTCCACGGGTGGGCATGCTTGCCGACAATAGTATTGAAAGTTACAAAATTGCCCTTGCCATCTTATGTAGTGGACGGACAATTGTCTGGCTTAACTGGCGGCTTGCTGATGAGGAGCTTCAGCGGCAGATCAGCGACAGTAGCCTTGCCGTCTGCCTGGTGGCTGATTCTTTGTGGCAGTCAACAATGGACGAACGCTTCGTGAGCTATCAAGGTTTGTCTAATTCAACAGCAAGGCGGACCGCACTGATTCCATCCTTTGACTATGACCGGGTTGCTAGTATTATGTATACTTCCGGAACGACGGGGGCACCTAAGGGCGTCTTACAGACCTTTGGCAACCACTTTTACTCCGCTGTTTCATCGGCTCTTAACCTAGACCTAACAAGCGACGAGGAATGGCTTTGTGTGGCCCCTATTTTCCATATTAGTGGTTTCTCAATCATTATGCGGGGCCTAATTTACGGAATGACCGTTCGCATCGTTGATAAATTTCGGGCCCTTAAAGTTGAAAACATCTTAGTGAATGAGCCAGTTACAATAATGTCGGTTGTTCCTTTCATGTTGAAAAAGCTATTGGCGCGCTTAACAGAAAGCCACCGTCACTATAACCATGCTTTTCGTTGTATGCTACTGGGCGGGGGGACGGTTGATCGACCAACGCTTGTTAAGTGTCAGAAATTATCGATCCCGGTCGTTCAGTGTTACGGAATGACGGAAACCTGTTCACAAATAGTTGCCCTGCGCGCGCAAGATGCCCTAAGAAAGCTGGGATCCGTTGGGCAGCCGCTCTTTACGACTCAGTTAAAGCTGAGTAAAAGTGGGGAAGTCCTTTTGAAAACGCCGGCCTTAACCCCCGGTTATCTTAACCTACCAGAAAAGTTGCCTGCTAAGATGGTGAATGGCTGGTACCAAACCGGAGATATTGGCCACCTTGATAGTGATGGTTACCTCTACATTGATGGCCGTCGGGACGAAATGTTAATTTCTGGCGGCGAGAATATCTTTCCTGAAGAAGTTGAACAAGTCTATCAACAGTACCCAGGAATTGATGCAATTGCAGTGGTTGGGAAGACTAATCCTGAATGGGGACAAGTGCCGGTGGCCTTTGTGGTCAGTCAACAACAGTTAGATCCCCAGAAGCTAATTCACTTCGGTTACCAGCACTTGGCACATTACAAGGTTCCTCATCAATATATTAAGGTTTCCTCATTACCAACGAATGCTAGCGGTAAGGTGCAACGTTTCTTATTACGACAACAGTTATCATAATTTTAAGGTGTGAATCTATACAATGATTAATCGTGACAATCAAGTAGGGATAAAACATTTCTGGTCGTTTATTGTTCTGTACTTGGGCTACATGCTTTTATTTGCGGACCGGACGGTAATGAACATTTCGCTTGCCTATATTGGAAAAGACTTCCACGTCGGTGCTGCCGCTCTTGGTGCGACCGCCAGTGCCTTCTTTTTAGGCTACACTTTGATGCAAATTCCGGGTGGCTACCTAACGGACTTATTGGGAAGCAAGCGCATGGTCATTATTGCCCTAATTGCCTGGTCAGCGATGACAATGGTGACGGGGCTTGCCTGGTCACTGGCGTCGTTGATTGTTATTCGCTTTCTGTTCGGAATCGCGGAGGGGCCATACCCGTCTGCCGCGTTAAAGCGCATTTCTGAAAATTACGGAAAAAAGGTGAAGTCGCAGGCAACATCGGCCTTGATTTCGTCAAATTACGCGGGAGCTGCAATTGCCCCGTTAATCATCGTCCCGATTATTGCCAACAGCAGCTGGCAGCAGGCTTTCATTTGGCTGGGGCTCGGTGGAATTGTAATTACCCTGGTTTATTACCTGTTGGAACGACCACTCAAGAGTATTCGCAAGGAAGTCGCGGCGCGCCCGCAAATTAAATGGCAGAACATTGACCGACGGGTGTGGGCATTCGTCATTATTGGCTTAGCCTTAAATGTTATCACAAAGGGGCTAGAGGCCTGGATGCCCGTCTATTTCTTGCGCGAGCAGGGGATCAACCTAAAGAACCTGGCCTGGCTCGTCCCGTTACCAGTTATTTCGGGTGGGATTGCGGCCTTTAGCGCCGGCTTTATCATGGTTCACCTCTTCAAACATCGTGAGCGGTGGTTGATAACCATTGCTTCTCTTCTTACCCTCGTTTTTATGTTCGGTCTGTTTAAATCATCTTCGCTAGTCTGGATTGTTATCTTTGAGGTCCTCATCTACTTTGTAAAGTCGCTCGCCTTTACCGGAATTTTTAGTTTCACGGCGCAAATCCTGTCGGAGAAGAGCTATGGATCGTCGATTGGGATTGTCAACTTCGGGGGTCAGCTCGGTGGCTTCATTGGTCCACTGCTGATTGGGGAAATTGTGCAGTTCACTTCCTCATACTCAGCGGCCTTCTTAGGGCTTGTGTTCAGTGCCGTCCTGGCAGTGCTCGCCTGCCTGTTCATCCGCAGGGTATAAATTATTGCTCTTTCAGTAGTCGATATTAGTTTAATAATAGTTATTAGGAATAGCGTCTTACCTGGTCAATATGGGTTTCTTTTGATTGGGTGGGCGCTTATATTATAATTATTACGTGTAAGACTCATTTGAAGGGGGATGTTCAAATGGCCGAAGATTTACGAGTAATGAGGACTAAGCGGTCAATTAAGGTTGCCTTTGCCAAGTTAGTTAACGAAAAAGGCTTTGCTAACGTTACTGTCAAGGGCATCGCGGAGCGGGCGATTATTAATCGGCAGACGTTCTATAACTATTATCAGGACAAGTATGACCTGACCGAGCAGCTTAATGATGAATATTTGGCCGTGTTTAAGCGGATCATTGCGAAACGGCTGGCGAATATTCAGCCCGAAAATCATCGCTTACCACTGCTGAGTGACTTGTACCAAAGTGACGAGTTTAGTGTCCTGTGGGATTCGCGGGAGATTCTCCGGGCTCTGTTATCTATTCAATATGACCAGAATAGCTTCAGCGCGCGCCTCCAGAAACTGTTTATTCAAATGCTTCAAAAGCAGCTACCGGTCGAGCTTTCCGACATCGATATTACAATTATCGGGAGTCTTTACATCGACATGGTTACCTTTGTTGTTAAGAATAACGTTAAGCTAACTGACCAGGAACTAGCTAAATTGCGAAAGATTCTGAACCTCATTGTTCAGTAAGCTAAACATCGACACTTTTCGTTATTGTGTCCTAATTGATGACTGATTGTTTGATAGTGTTTAATAAGCGACACTTATTGAATTATCAACGATTGTTTCTCCATTTAACCGGTCTAGTATAGAAAGTGAAGAGAAGCCAAAAGAACTGCAATTATTTCAGTGATTCGAACTTCTAACTTTCATGTGACTAATTAAAGGAGGGATTCGTTATGTTTCAGACTTTCTTTTGGATTTTGGCGATTTGGTTCATTATCAATGTCATTTGGATGTGGTTTAAGCTCAGTGATCAGACATTGCAAAAGTGGTTTGCCTGGATCAATGTCGTTGCTGTGATCATCGGCTTTTGGGTTTACTATGGCGTGACCCACGATGCTGGTGGGATTGCCCCATGGTTCATAACGATGAACTGGGCCAACGTGGTAATTGCCATCATCCAGTTCTACTTTGGTTACCGGAAGACCAATTAGATTTACTACCTAGTACAAGCAATCATTAAAGGGGCCGTTGGCGTTCAAGTTGTTGAGCGTCAATGGTCCTTTTCGTGTTGGCCAAGATTTTGCACGTAACATTTCACAAGAAATCTAATTCTTGATATAATCTGAACGTATGTACGGGAGGGGAGAGAAATGGATTACCAGTCACTGACCGAACTAATCAGTAACAAGTACGGCTTGCGCTTTACCGCGCTGGCGAATGATGATGAGGTACCCAAACAGGGCCTTGCACTAAAACCTGGTCAAACGCCCTTCATCGTCCTCAACCCGGCTAAACCAGTCCGGATTGACGCCCAGTGCTTTAGCTTTGCCGATGCGATTCGCGACCTTCCCGGGTTCGGGCCCGCCTTCTTTCACCATGATGAACAGTGGGTTGGTTTTACCCTGGAAAAGGTGAGTGACCGGGCTATTGAAAACATCATTGACTACGCCTTCAAGGCGGCGGTGAACGCTGGTAAGGAAGCCGTGCACCAACAACAGTACGTGGTCCTACCGGAAAATGACACTGAAGAAAAGTACCAAGCTCAGGCGATTCCCCAACCGACAAAGCGGCGCCCCCAGCCCACTAACCCCGCGGTCCCTAAGCAGATTGAAGAGGCCCTGGTGGCCTATGACTACAGCCTCTTGCCGGGATTGCGACGGGACAAGAACTTCTATGACCAGGGGCAAATCCTCGCCGACTACCAGGACGATTTTGACCAGCCGGTACCCTTAAAACGCTACTTTCCGACCTACCATATGTTAAGTGTCGACCAGCTGCGGACGTACTTTGCCTGGCGGACCAAGCTTCGCCAGGGTGTTTTTACCCCGGTTTCGACCTCGTACGCTTATATTTACATCTACGAGCTCCTCAACAACATTGGTGTGGCTTCCCCAATGGCGGGCTTTAAGCAGTTGACCGAATTCCGGAATGAATACGCTGGCCATTTTGACGGTAAAATGGGGGATTACTTAGACCGCTGGCTGCGCGACTACGTTCTTTACTACCGACTTGACCATGCGCTAGCAAACAAGGCCTTTGCGGCTGAGATTGCGGCGGACCGTGACTACCATGTTTTGCTCCACCCGGATGAGTACGATGCAACGGACCTGGTTGCCGTCTTCAAGCGGCACGCGACCTACCTGGACCGCAGTCGGTTATACCAAAAGTCTGCTGACCGCTTTGCGGCCCTGTTAAAGGTGATCTGGCAGGAGATCCTCAAACTGCCAGACAAGCAGGGGCAAAAGTACTTTGACCACCACGTTGCCAGTCAGCAGCTGACGACCAACTACTTCTTTGGCAACGCAGTTTTTTACTTCCACCCCCAGCAGCAGATGGCAGAGTACCCGCTTGATTCGGTCCGGCGTTACCGCTTTAAGGGTCGCCAATACTACTACCTTTCCATGCGGGCCCAACCGAATGAGAAGCAAAACCTCAACGCCTTACTTCACGAGGTCGATCGGCTCGTCCGGCTACGGTTTAACCTTGGTCGCCCCCTGAAGGCCCGCTGGCTGCCGGCCATAATTCTAAATGCCATTGACCAGGGAATTCGTACCTATCAACGCCAGCTCAAAGAAGCTCAGCGGCGCAAGGTCCACATCGACCTGGGCGGGATTAACCAGATTCGTCAGGATGCGGCGGTCACCCAGGAGAGCCTGCTGACCGATGAGGAACGGCAAGCGATTAAAGAGGACCAGGAAGAATCAGTGGCGGCGCAGAAAACGACGCTGGCACCGGCTCCTTCCCAGCCGCAGCCGACAGCTCCAGCGACGGAGCTAGCCCCGACGAGTCTTAATGCTGACCAGGCCTTCTTAGTGCGGGCCCTGCTGAAGGGGAAAACCATGGAAGGACTACTTGAAAAAGCACCACCTGATGGTCTCAATCGTTGCCGACCAGATTAACGAAGCCCTTTTTGACGAAATTGGTGATGACGTGATTGAATTTAACCAGGACGACCAACCAGCAATTATTGAAGACTACCGGGCGGACCTGGAAAAAATGTTTTCAGATAAGGAGTGATTTTAAATGGCAGAACGGACAAGGCAACGGGTGCCCAAGCGGATTGCGCAGACAGTCCTACATTCCCTTAAGGCCGGAGTGGTTCCCCGAATTGGCCTCCCCTACATTACAGTTGTGCGGAAGGATGAAATTGCGGCCCTCCTGCATGACTTCGGAGTCGTTGCCGAGGGTGGGGCTTCCTTCCACTTTATTGTCGGTCGCTATGGGGCGGGGAAGAGTTTCCTCCTCCAGGCGGTCCGCAACTACGTGATGGATAAGAACTTCGTGGTCGTGGACGGCGACTTGTCGCCTGAACGACGGTTACAGGGAACCAAGGGTCAGGGCCTGGCAACCTACCGGGAATTAATCCAGAACCTCGCAACCAAGACCCGGCCAGAAGGGGGCGCACTGACTTTAATCCTCGATCGCTGGATTAATACTGTCCTTCAGGAAGTGGCCAGTGAGACGGGCTTGGATGAGGATGACCCGCAATTCACCGCGGCCGTTGATAAGAAGATTGGTGCGGTAATTGCCTCCCTCAGCGAGCTTGTCCACGGGTTCGACTTTGCCAAGCTCCTGAACATGTACTACCACGCCTACATTGATGACGATGACGAAACCAAGGCCAAGGTGGTTAAGTGGTTCCGTGGCGAGTACACCCATAAGACCGAGGCCAAGCAAGAACTTGGCGTTAGCATTATCATTGACGACAGTGACTGGTACGAATACCTGAAGCTCTTCGCCCTTTTCTTCCGCCAGGCCGGCTATGCGGGGCTGGTGATCATGATTGATGAGCTGGTCAACATTTACAAGATCCCGAACAGCATTAGTCGCCAGTATAACTACGAAAAGATTTTGACCATGTATAACGACACTCTCCAGGGGAAGGCCAAGTACCTTGGTATCCTGATGTGCGGGACCCCGCAGACCGTTGAGGACCGCCGCCGGGGTGTTTATAGTTACGAAGCGCTGCGTTCACGGTTGACAGAAGGCAAGTTTGCCCACGTCGGCGCCCAGGACATGTACGCACCGGTGATTAAGCTGGAGCCACTGACGGCTGAAGAGATGTTGGTCTTAACTGAAAAGCTGGCCGACATGCACGCCCGTCTTTACGGCTACGACCGGCAGATTACCGAAGAAGAATTGGCCAAGTTTATCAAGATTGAGTATGGGCGGATCGGTGCCGATACCAAGATTACACCCCGGGAGGTCATCCGGGACTTTATCGAACTACTGGACATCGTTTACCAGAACCCTAAGACAACAGTCAGTGACCTTCTTGACTCTGAACAGTTCACCGGCATGGATGATGATTCAACTGACGATGGCGGTGGTAAGCAAGAGAAAAACTACACGGAGTTTACGATTTAGAATGGGGGAATTGTGATGGACGTCTTCGCACATTATGCGCCCTTCATTCAGGACTACATCTACCGGCAGGGCTGGCAACAGCTCCGGCCCATCCAGGTTGCCGCAGCCGAGGAAATCTTCGGGACGGACCACAATGTCTTACTGTCGGCGTCCACGGCTGCGGGGAAGACCGAGGCGGCCTTTTTCCCGATTTTGACCGAGCTGAGTGAATCGGGGGCAAAAGACTCCGTTAACTGCCTTTACATTGCGCCACTCAAGGCCCTGATCAACGACCAGTACAGCCGGTTGACCGAACTGACGGAAGATTCGGATATCCCCGTCTGGCGCTGGCATGGTGATGTAGCGGCGACCCAAAAACGGAAGATGCTGAAGCACCCGTCTGGTGTCTTACAGATCACGCCGGAGTCACTGGAATCTTTCATGATTAACAAGCACATGGGCATTCCCCACCTTTTCCATGGCCTCCGCTTCGTAGTGATTGACGAACTTCACTCTTTTTTGCGCAGTGACCGTGGAGGGCAGACCTTCTGTTTGATTGAGCGCCTGAGTCGGTTAGCCGGGGTTAAACCGCGGCGAATTGGTCTATCGGCGACGATTGGCAACCTCCGGGAGGCAGCAAAATTCCTGGGTGCCGGGAGTGGTCACCGGACCGTGGCACCCAAGGTCAAAAACACCCGGCAAGTTTGGCGACTGTCGATGGAACATTTTTACCAGACTGATCCCCAGGCTGCTAGTAAGGACTTTGATCCGGCGGCCCCGATTGAACCAAAGACAGATACGGCGCCGGAAATGGCTGACCCGGGAATCGGCTACATCTTTGAGCACACCCGCGGGAAGAAGAGCCTGGTCTTTACCAATAGTCGGGAGGAGTGTGAGGCGGTTTGCCAGATGCTCCGTTCCTATAGCGCAGCCAGGCACGAGCCGGACCGCTTCTTAATCCACCATGGGAATCTGTCACCGGCATTTCGGGCAACGGCAGAGGACGCGATGAAGGATGACGACTCCTACATGACGACCTGTGCGACAGCGACCTTGGAGCTGGGGATTGACATTGGAAAGTTGGAGCAGGCCTTTCAGATTGACGCTCCTTTCACTGTTTCTGGATTTCTCCAACGGATGGGGCGGACCGGCCGGCGGGGGAACCCGCCCGAGATGCACTTTGTGATGCGGGAAGAACACCCGGAGTCACGGGCGATGCTGCCGGACCTGATTCCCTGGCCACTACTCCAGGGGATCGCCCTGGTTCAGCTCTATTTAGAAGAACGGTGGGTTGAACCACCAGAACCCAACCGCCTGCCGTATAGTCTGCTCTACCACCAGACGATGAGCACCCTGGCATCCGGCGGGGAGATGAGTCCGGCAGAGTTGGCTGGTCGAGTTTTGCCGTTGAACTACTTCCATAACGTTAGTCAGAACGACTACCGGGTCCTCTTGCGGCACCTGGTGAAGACGGACCAGATTCAACAGACGGAACGTGGTGATCTGATTGTCGGCATGGCTGGTGAGCGGGTCGTCAACAACTTCAAATTCTACGCGGTCTTCCAGGAAAATGAGGAATTCAGCGTCCATGCCGGATCTGAAGAACTAGGAACGATTGTTAAGCCGCCACCGGTTGGTGACAAGATTGCAATTGCCGGCCGAGTATGGGTGGTTGAAGATATTGACCGCCAACGTCACCAGGTGTACTGCCACGGTGTCAAGGGCCGGATTCCGGCATACTTCGGGGATGTCCCGGGTGACATTCACCCCAAGATCTTGGAACGGATGCGTCAGGTCCTAGCGGAAAGTCAAATGTACCCATACCTGATGAAGAACGCCCAAGCACGACTGACCCAGGCTCGTGATACCGCTAATATTGCGGGCTTGCCGAAAAAGCAATTGATTAACCTCGGTGGCAAGATGTGGTGTCTCTTCCCGTGGACCGGGAGTTACGCCTTTCTGGCCCTGGAACGGTTGCTGCGGATAAAGTGTGCCAAGCGGTTGAACCTGCGCGGCTTTAACTCGGCCCGACCCTACTTCATGGAATTTGCCATGGACGCCAACGCCGAGGAGTTCTTCCAGGTCCTGAAGGAGGAAGCGGCAAAGGACTTTGACCCACTGGAGCTGCTGTACCCCAAGGAGGTACCGGTTTTTGACAAGTATGACGAGTACCTACCGGATGACCTGGTGCGCAAGGAATTCGCCCAGAGTATTTTGGATATTGATGAGATGAAGCGGTGCGTGGCCCGGATGGGTGACAGACTACATGAGAAAACAAAGAAGTGAAGTATGAGTCCCAAGGTGACTTTTGCTTCACTTTTTTAATTTTTTCCTTGCGTTTAGGCGGGGATATGCTATACTAATATTCACTGGTGAAATGCTGACTTAGCTCAGTTGGCAGAGCACGTCATTAGTAATGATGAGGTCGGAGGTTCGAATCCTCTAGTCAGCACTATAAAGAGTCTAATAGCCTATTCTAACGGTATTTTCAGTCGTTAGAATAGGCTATTTTACGTTAAAAAACGTTATCGACTTCTCACTTTTTCTCACGTGAGTGTTTTTTGTGTTGTTTTGATCTACGACGGATTGCTGCAGGCCAACGGCACCAAGCATTTAGCCGATTTTGGTGTGTGAAAAAGTGAGAAATAAGGGCAAAATTTGATGATTTAAGTAGTAAGAATAGTCGCGTATCAAAATGTACTAAAGAGAAGCGATGTGGATAAATTAATGTATATATTATATAATAAAATTGTATATACGAAGAGAAAGGAGCCTGAATAATGGCTATTAAGTCACCAACTAAAATTTTCAAATCAGGTAATTCAAGTGCTGTGCGGATTAGTAAGGACATTATGGATGCAGCGGGGCTTAAAGTAGGCGATAAAATCAATGTGACCCTTAATTCTCATGATGGTAGTGTTGTGATTAAGGCTGCTGATACCGATAATAAGGCCCATGATCATTTTTCTGAAATTTTGAATCAGGGTTTAGACGAAGATCAAGCAATATTGGACTTCCTAAAGGATAAGTAAACATGGAATATTTGACTGAGGAAGAGCTAACTGAAATTAACCGTCGAATCATTCGTCGGGCTGGTGAAGGCTCAATAGGTGTATTGGATGTTAACGGATTAAATAGTATTATTGAAGCGCCAAAGCAGGTTTTCTTTGGGCGTGAGGCTTATCCGACGGTTTGGTTAAAAGCAGCCTACTATTTGCAAAAGATTACTAAGAAACACCTCTTTGCTGATGGTAATAAACGGACAGCATTTGAAGCTGCAAAAGTATTTTTAATCTTGAACGGAATAACTCTTCACTTTGAAGGGATTGAGGCTGGACAAATGGTTTTAGATGTTACTAACTCTCCCGATTCAGAAGAAGTCATGTTGAAAGTGGCAGAGTATCTGAAAAAACATCAAGTCAAAAAGTAATTTTAATATGACACTTTTCCCGCCACATCAACTTTTGAACAAAGTTCTTGACTACACTTTTAACATTGGGCCTTAACACGTTTAGAGTTAAATACTGTTGTATCAATACTTCAGTTATCCTAAAGCATAATCGCCTATTCTGACGGCATTTTCAGTCGTTAGAATAGGCTATTTTACGTTAAAAAACGTTATCGACTTCGCACTTTTTTCTCACGTGACTGTTTTATGTGTTACTTCAAACCACGTTGAATCGCTGTAGGCCAACGGCACCAAGAACTTAGCCGATTTCGGTGTGTGAAAAAATGAGAAATAAAGGTAAAATTTATTGATTTAAATATCATGTATAATCTGGGAAATTTACTTTTTATTATTGGTTAAATGCATTGTCGGCCGATTCTCTCTCGTCCATTTTTGGGGATTACTATCGTCCGGGATGGTGCCGTTCAAAATCTGTTTATAATGTTGAACTTTATGATCCATATAATCGACAGTGGCTTTGGCTTCTGATAGCTGTTGATAAGCTCTTTTGCGTTGGTGCAAAATAATTTGATACCATTTCTGCATGTTTTCATGGGATTCAGGTAATTTGCAAAGTTTACAATACTCCTTGATGTCGTCAATTGAGGCCCCACATCCCTTTAGGCAGGTAATCCCCTGCATCCAATTAAGTGATTTTTCGTTAAATACACGTCGATTCTGTCCATCACGTTCACATGGCAGGATATTGATGTCGGTATAGTAGCGAATAGTGTATTCTGTGACATGAAACATTGCGGCAAACTGTTTTAATGAATAGGTCATACCATTCTCCTTAAGCTAAAAGATTGACTTCGAGTTACACGAACTAACTATACTTTATGGTAACACGAGTAGTTAAGCACCGTGCTTGAAAGAAAGTTTTTTAAATGGAAACTATCACGTTAAATAATAATGTTGAAATGCCGCTGTTGGGCTTTGGTACCTTTCAACTTGCTGGCCAGAATTGCGTAGATGCGGTCAGCACCGCAATAAAAAATGGCTATCGGTTAATTGATACTGCAGAGGCTTACGAAAACGAGGAAGCAGTTGGACAAGGAATAAAGGCGAGTGGCATTGATCGCCGAGACTTATTTATCGTAACCAAGGTTAATTTTAAGTCCTATGATAACGTACGGGACGCCGTCCTTTCCTCCATGCATAAATTGAATACCGACTACCTGGACCTGGTCCTCCTGTATTGGCCATTTGGTAACTACTATCATGCTTGGCATGAACTGGAACGACTTTATCAAGAAAAGCGAATTCGTGCTATTGGGGTATCTAACTTTGAACCAGACCGGTTGGTTGATCTTATTTCATTTAATAAGGTAGTGCCTGCCGTCAACCAGATCGAAACAAATGTCTATTGCCAAAGAAAGTCAGATCACAAATGGTTGGCTAAGTATGGAGTCCAACAAATGGCGTACGCACCTTTGGGGCAGGGAAAACGAAACAAGATGTTCTCAGAACCGGTGATTATTTCACTAGCAAAAAAGTATGGGAAAACGCCAGCACAGGTACTACTACGCTACTTTACTCAGAAAAAGGTTATTGTTATTCCAAGAAGTACACGTATAAAGCATATTCAAGAAAACATTGATATCTTTGATTTCACAATGACAGATAAGGAATTACAAACAGTTGCAGACATTGATAAACGCCAGCCATTGATTGGCAATCCTGAAGATCCTAGTCTTGTTGAAATGGCTATGAATTGGTAGGAGAGTGACCATAAATGAATGTGTTGATTTTAGGTGCCACTGGTACGTTGGGAACCGCGCTAACGAAAAAATTAATGACGACAACAAAAGAGCATCTGACCTTGTTTGCCCGACATGCTGATAGGTTAAAGCCTCAAGCGCGTACTCGAATTATGGTAGGAAACGCTCTTGAACGTAATGATCTAAGACGGGCATTGAAGGGACAAGACGTGGTTTTCTGTGCCATTTCTGGTAAACATCTTCCTCAAGTTGCAAACAACCTTGTTGAGTTAATGCCTGAGGAAAAGGTTGACCGCCTAATTTTTATGGGTGCCGTTGGGATATATAATGAAATTCCCGATGAAATGGATGGAAAAGATAACCTAGTAAATAATCAGGCTCAGTTACCGAATAGGAAAGCAGTTGATATTATTGAAAGTAGCAATCTAAACTATACAATTATTCGACCAGGCTTTCTAAGGGCAGGTAAAGAGGATGATTTTGTGCTAACTATTAAGGGTGAAAAGGCAAGGGGGTATATAGCAACAGTCCCATCATTACTCAAATTTGCCACTCACTTGATTAGCAATGATAAGATGTATTCAAGGAGGAATATCAGTATCACTAGGGATCTGATTTAATGTCCTAATTTAAATACTCGCAGGTGCCAACATGGAAACAAGAATTTTACGTTATTTTTTAGTAGTAGCTAAGCAGGGAACAATTTCGGCGGCTGCACGGGAATTACATATCTCTCAACCAACGCTCAGTCGGCAAATTCAACAGCTCGAGACGCAACTTAATACTCCCCTATTTACCAGGGAACGGCGACGAATGTACCTGACTAAGGCTGGTAGTGCATACGAAAAGAAAATTCGGCGGATAATAGCTGAACTCGATCAGGCTAATCAAATGATAGCAAACATTAATAATAATGATTTAACCGGCACAATTCATATTGGTTGTGTTGAATCGGAAGTAACGAAGCTATTATTACCCCAACTGATTGCTTTTCATAGACAGTATCCACACGTGCGCTACGATTTTTATGATGCCGATGGTGAAGATATTCAGGAACGAATGGATCAAGGAAACATAGAACTGGGCGTGGTCTGTGCACCGATTAGTACCGTTAAATATCATACTCTTAAGTTACCAATTCAAGATCGGTGGGGATTACTAGTTAAATCAGACAGTAAGTTAGCTCACCATCAAGTGATTACAGCCGAAGATCTACAAAATTTGCCGTTAATCATTCCCCATCGGGCATTATTCTATGATGATTTAAATGAGCTGGTTCAGGGAAGAGAGTTAGAGATAGTTGCAGAATCAAACCTACTCACCAATGCCAGCTACCTTGCTCAAGCAGGTATTGGAAATATTGTTTGTATTGAAGAAGCTCCACGACCATCTTCAACTAATTTAAAGTTTATCCCCTTCTCTCCTGAACGTCGTCAAACACAATTTCTTATCTGGCCAAAAGGAAATACTTTAACTGAAGCAACGCAAAGATTTATCGAAAAGCTCCAAACTATATATGCCTAAATTGAGTAGACAAGTATTAACTATAAGCAATTTACATTCATAATTAGTCACCTCATAATAGCACTAAAGAGGCGTTGATCGATGAAGTATAGTCATATTCCACAGACAGATATTAAAATATCTAAATTAGCGGTTGGTGGGATGAGCTTTGGTAAGCCCGCCATGAAGACTTATCGGTGGATTTTAAATGAAGAACAGACCGATAAGGTGGTTCAATATGCCCTTAGTTTGGGCATCAATTTTTTTGATACGGCTAATGTTTACGGAATGGGCACAAGTGAAGAGTACATTGGTAATTCATTGAAGAAACATCAAATCTCACGAGATAAGGTCGTCCTTGCTAGCAAGGTTTACTTTAATGATGGTCGCCTTTCCAAAGAAGCAATTAATCGGGAAATTGATGGTACTTTAAAGCGGCTGGGCACCGATTATCTAGACCTATATATTATTCATCGCTTTGACTATGATCATCCAATCGAAGAAACCATGGAAGCTTTGGATAACGTAATTCAAGAAGGCAAAGTGCGGGCCATTGGCGCTTCGGCTATGTATGGATACCAATTTCAAAACATGCAACACGTTGCTGAAAAAAACGGCTGGCACCAGTTTGTCGCAATGGAGAATCACTATAACCTCCTTTATCGTGAAGATGAACGAGAACTAATTCCTATTTGCAAGCAAGATGGTGTGATGATGATGCCATATAGTCCGCTCGCCAGTGGGCATTTGACCCGGCCAACTTGGGAAGGACATTCCAAACGTAATGAAACGGATACTTCAGAACGGGCCAAGTACGATCATGCTAAACAGCAGGATATGCCGATTATTAAACGGGTCGCTGAAGTGGCTGACCAACATCATGCCAAGATGTCGCAGATTGCCCTAGCCTGGCAATGGGCCAAGGGGATTACAGCACCAATTGTTGGTGCAACTAAGACTCAGTACCTGGATGATGCGGCACGGGCCGTTGAAGTTGAATTAACTCCTGATGAAGTGGATTATCTCGATGAACCATACACAGCTCACGAGATTGTCGGCGCACTTAATCAGAACCCCGTGGGCATGTTACCCAAGGATGTTAAGTAGGAGGGCATATTATGAGTTTGGTTGTAAACCTGTATTATACCGGTGAAAATGACAGTGCTAAACGATTTGCCGAAGAGATGGAGAAGACTGGAGTCGCGCAACGGATTCGTAATGAGCCTGGGAATGAACGGTATGATTATTTTCAATCACTGAACGATTCAGAGACGATTCTCTTGATTGATCAGTGGCGTGACCAACAAGCCTTGAATGCTCACCATGCGTCACCAATGATGCATAAACTCGCTAATCTGCGAGAAAAGTATGACCTGCACATGCGCGTTGAGCGTTACGTTACTGATGTACAGGGAATACCAGCGAATGATCAGAAATTCATTCGTAAATAACGCATTATTAATTAATGAAGGGAGCCATTCGACTATGAAAGCAACCGTATATGAAAAGCCGGGCGATGTTGAACTTAAGGATGTTCCTAAACCGGAAATAAAGACGGCCAATGACGCCATTATCAAGGTCGTTCGGGCCTGTGTCTGCGGATCGGACCTATGGTTTTACCGGGGCATTCATGAATTTTATCGTCCAGGAACGGTGGTTGGCCACGAAGCAATTGGCATCGTGGATGCGGTTGGTGGAAACGTCAAGAACGTTAAACCAGGTGACTTTGTGATCGTACCGTTTACCCATGGTTGTGGGCACTGTGTCGCCTGCAAGAATGGTTTTGACAGTAATTGCCTTAACAGCAACTTCGCCAGTGGCATTACTACCGGTTACCAGGCTGAATACCTGCAGACAGAGAATGCTAGCTGGGCATTGGTCAAGATTCCTGGTCAACCAAAAGACTATTCCGATGCACAGTTGAACGACCTTTTGACGCTGGCCGACGTGATGGCAACTGGTTACCACGCTGCTACTAGTGCTGAAGTAAAGGATGGCGAAACCGTAGCAGTTATTGGTGACGGTGCGGTTGGCCTTTGTGGCGTTATCGGTGCTAAATTGCGTGGTGCCAAACGAATTATCCTGTTGAGTCACCATGCTGACCGAGCTAAACTTGGGCGTGAGTTTGATGCTACGGATATCGTTTCTAGTAAAGGTGACCAAGCAGTTAAGGATGTTTTAGCGTTGACCGAAGAAAATGCCGGGGTTGATGCAGTTCTTGAATGTGTTGGTGCGACTAGCGCAATTGAGCAGGCCGGATAAATTGCTCGTCCAGGTGCTGTGATTGGCCGGGTTGGTGTTCCTGAAACGGAGCCTAAAGCAAACCAGCTTTTTGGTAAAAACATTGGCCTTCGTGGGGGAACGGCGCCGGTAACCACTTATGATAGGCAAGTATTACTTGATGCCGTTCTAAATGGTAAGATCCATCCAGGAAAGGTATTCACGAAGCGGTTCAAGCTTGATGAAATCAAGCAGGCTTATGAAGCGATGAATAAGCGGCAAGCAATTAAGTCACTGGTAATCGTAAGTGAATAAATAGAAGAGTCAACTACTTGTATTAAGTCAAATAGAGACTGAGTTAACGCCCAGTCTCTATTTTAAATACTTAAGCTCTCCGGTGAGGCCGGGAGCTAACTTAACTATTCTAAAATAAAGGAGTAAGTCTTCGATGAACAATCAAGATAACAGTTTGATAAGTGACCCGAAAGGTAAGATTTTTGATGTAAGTCTACGGATTCTGATGGCGCTGATTGGGATCTTTCTTCTATCCATTGGAACGTCCTTCCTGCTAGGGGGACACGTTGGTACACCGCCGTTTACTGCAACTAATGTTGGTGCCTCGAACATGCTGCATATTGGCTTAGGTAACTTTCAATTAGCCTTCAACCTGATTATTTTAGTGGTTGTTCTATTTCTTGATCATTCAATGATCGGGATCGGGACAATCCTGAACATGGTGCTAGTCGGTTATATTATCCAGTATGGTAATGTCTGGTATCAAAATACCTTTGCGACCAATCATCACATGGGCTTGCTCCTAATTATTGGTGACCTGGTTATCGGTATGCTGTTATTTACATTTGGGGCATCACTATACATGTGTGCGGACCTGGGGGTTGCACCTTACGATGCCATTGCCCCGATTGCGTCCTCAAGGCTTCATATCAAATATAAGACAGCGCGAGTTATTCAGGATATTGCCTTTATGATTTGTGCACTGTTGGTTCATGGCTCGGTTGGGGTGGCAACCTTCGTGATTGCTTTCTTCGCAGGTCCCTTGATTAACTATTGGACCATCCACGTTAGTCGGCCGGTTCTGCACAACATTCATTTGATTGCCGAAAACAAGACGAAGATTCGTCGGTTGGGGTCTTCTCTTAAGCAAGCGGGAATTATTAGTTATAAGACGGTGATTAGTTGGTATCGAGAGACGCTCCAGACACAGCTATCAGCTTCCCGTTATTCTAACCATGAGTTGGATGAGCAGCTTGATATTGCCAAAAATAATCTGTTACGGGCACAGAAAATTTATAAGTCGATGCAAGATGAATACGATGTTTTAACACAAGAGAAGAAACGTCGACTGGATGCAACCAATGAAAAGCAATAATCATAAAACTACAGGAGGTTAGCTTTTTGAACAAACATTGAAAAATCGGCATTCGGTTTGTTGGTTTATGGATTGGAAGGTGGCGGTTGAGGATATTTGACAGGATCTGCTAGGCTTCATCGACCTGATTGGGGACGATCTTAGAACTAGTTTGCTAAGTAAAAAGCCAAACTGGAAGTTACAGCTATCAAGGGTGATTCCAATGTACCCATAACGTCACGTAAGAACTGGTCAAAATGGACCCGGCAGAACATGACGGAATGGGCCTCGGTTTGGTGGTTGAGAAAATGAATCTCACAGCGGCAAAACGGTACAATACGCAAACTATCCTTTACTTAACCCTGAATCGGCAGAATCACTGTATAACCTTGATGCCTTGGGCAATGATATTGTTCTCGTTACCAGCAATTGGGAATTCCAATTGTCGAAGGCATCATCGATATCGAATAGAATTGTAATGTAACTTAGAGTTGGAGGCGCAAGATAACGGCATTTTGGCAGTGTTAAAACTCGTCTAACTCACTTAAGACTACATGTTTGTTTGCCAAAATGTTTGCCATGAAAATACAATAATTGAGTTTAATAGCCAGTTATAACGGCGAACCCCCGTACTATTTTTAAATATGAGGTAGATTGTAAAATTTAAGTTGAACATTTAAGTGGACAGAAAAACCCATAAAGGTCTTTAATGGTGTTACCACAACATTCCATTGAAAGAAGGACCTTTATGGGCACCACTATCTTATCATTTTCAGACCGCGTTGTCATCGAAACACTTCATAATGAGAAACGATCCCAAAGGCCGTGGTCATCATTTTGAATTACTAGAGCGGCGGCACAATCGGCCAAGTATTTATTCTAAACGCATTAGTCAAAGCAACCGGGTTGTTTATTCGATTGATTCAAAAAATAACCTGGTAACCATTTTTAGTGCTTGGGGACACTATGCCAGTGGTGTCCATGCGTTGGACCAACATATTTTATGATGGCAGTAAATCAAGCAGCCTGCTATAACGATTAAAAGTACCGTTATAGCAGGCTGTTTTGTAAAAATAAATATAAGAAGTAATTACTTAACCAGGTAACGCAGCCAGACAGCGCCATCTTCATAGGATTTGACGCCCTTTAATTGTAGGGCCACTGGCTGACGATTGCCGGGACGACCGTCAAACAGGCTGGACTGACCGATACGGCCATCGATTCCGGGCCCAATTAAAACGCTGATTTCATCAACCAAGCCAGCGTTGAGAAAGCCGCCGTTAATTTTACCGCCACCGACAATTGCCAGCCGCCTAATACCAAATTCGGTTGCTAGAATGTCCATTGCCTGCATTAAATCGATCCGGCCCTTACCAGTCGCAATCCAGGAAATGTTTTGTCGGTCAAGGTAATCCAAGTACTCCTTAGTGACGTCTTCACTAGTAATAATCAGGTGGGGAAAACTAGTACTAGTTTCAGTGCCCCAGCACAACGTTCCCTTAGTATCAACCACAATATTGTAGCTATCCGCGGTTACGTTTTTAGTAAAGGTCGTCTTATTAAGTGTGGCATTGTCTTGGGGAATATACTGGCCACCACCAGTTAATTCACTTGCAGCAGTCACCCGACCACTAATGCGGGTAGGAGCGTTAATTGCATCTAATGATGAATAATATTCTGGATTTCCGCCAAGTTGGGCGGTCATCCCGCAATCGATCCGCCCGTCAACTGACTCCATCATATGAACGATAATGTACGGCTTGCTCATTTATAATTCCTCCTTAAGATTTCTTCTTTAATATTAAATCGTAGCGGTAGCTATTTGAAATACTTATTATTAATTAGGATTCATTCCAAAAATGAATTACAAATAAGGGGGGATTATAAAACTTCCTGTGGGCTTTGCGTATTTAATATGACCATTATTCTGGCAGTACATCAAGGGCTATTTGAGGGTCCGGTACCCGTTCAAGGTAAACTTATTTAACAGCTGAACGTCATGATACCATTTATCATTTTTCCTGAAGTGGTTAGCACGGTTAACGGCAAAGGAACCGTGAAGGGTATATAAGAATAATGTTTCAGCGTCTTCTTTACCGAGTCCCGTCTTTTTTTGAATTGCGGGAACTACTCGATTGCGTTCATGAACCATGATGCGCCCGACGATGTATTCGGTTAAATCAGGATCAAGGAGTAATTTACGGTATTTTGCGCTTGCCCCCACCCGCTGGCAGGCTGGTATTAAAGACTCATTTTCTTTCAGGTAATCAACACTGAAGTCATTGATTTCCAGGTAATGCGGTGATGTCACCATAATGGCATCATCAAGGACCGCATTCAAAACGTCGTTAATCGAATCAAAGTGGAGATAGAAGGTCGACCTGCTAATGTCGGCCTTTTCGCAGATCTTTTTAATCGTGATTTTGGAATATTGTGTTTTTTGGATCATCTCTAAAAAACTGTCTTTGATTACGTTGATTGTGTATATTGTTCGTCGATCTTGTTTTCTTGGTCCGTTTGCCAATGGTTCCACTATCCTTTCAATTAACCAGTAGGGAAGAGGTGTCCTGTTCTTGACACTTTTATTAGAGTGTCCATAAACCGATAGATTTTGCAAAAACGTTATTAATTTTAAGGGCACCGGTAACTACAATTAATAATATCATTTAACTACACGGTGTTCAAAAATAGACACGATATCGGATAAAGGAGAACCAATATGACTGATCTTGAAAATGTCGTAGCTCATATTAATAATGCTGATGCAATTATCATTGGTGCCGGTTCAGGGATGTCAAATGCTGCCGGAATGAATTTTTGGTATGAGGCCAGCCCTTTATTTATGAAGTACATGCGGGACTTTTATCAAAAGTATCACTTTGAAGGGATTTTTAAGGGATTCTATAACCGGTTTGCGTCGGAAGAGGAACGGTGGGCTTACCTACTAAAAATGTTGAAGATGGTTTCAACGATTCCGCCACAAAATGATGTCTATAACTATCTGAAAACAATTGTCCACAACAAGCCTTACCACATTATCACCACGAACCAAGATATGTTGTTCAAGAAGTTCTTTCCCGCAGAACACGTGAGCGAAATCCAAGGATCGTGGGGATTCTTCCAAAGTAAAAATACAGCAACGGATAAGAATTTGTACCCAATTAATCGTTACCTTGATAAATTACTACCTAAAATTGAAAGCAACCGACTACCCACGACGTTGATACCTAAAAGTAAGGTTGATGGAACACCACTTATCCCGTGGGTGCGGGGGCCGGAGTTTCTTGAAGATAAAAAATATTATGAAGAATACGAAAAAGCCAACCGCTTTCTTGGTAAGTACCGCTTAAAGAAAGTTCTCTTTATAGAAATTGGGGTTGGCCGGATGACGCCGATGTTTATCCAGGAGCCATTTTGGGAAATGACGAATTACTTAGCCCACTCATTCTACATTAACTTTAATCCCCAAGATGCGCTAACCAATCCAGTAATAAAAGACCGGTCACTATTAATCAGTACTGATACGGCAAAGGCTTTGCAAAGTATTGCCCATTTAATCAAAGGAGGACAAAATGACGAACGCGATTAAGACGGCCCAACAATGGCTTCATGATGCTGATGCATTTTTGATAACTGCTAGTAACGGCTTTTCAATTTCCGAGGGGTTAAACCTATTTGCCAGTGATCGTAAATTGACGACTGTTCTAGGCAATCTCGTTGAAAAGTATAATTTACCAAACCTACTTGGGGCACTTAACTACCACTACCCCAATGTCCTTGATAAGTGGCGCGTTTATGCGCGAATTGCGGAATATTACAACTATAATTACTATCCCGCTGAATTAATGGATAAGTTACGATAGATTGTGGGGGATAAGCCTTACTTTATCTGGACCTCGAATATTGACCATCATTTTGCTTTGGCCGGCTTTAATAACCTTCTTGAAGTCGAGGGAAACTGGCAGACGGGAATTTGCACTGCCCATCCTAAGGAACACCCGGCAGTCGACTTAAAAGCGACCCTTCACGAAATTTATGAAAAAGACCAGGCTGGTAATTTAACCGAAGGCGATCTACCAACATGCTCGTCTTGTGGAGAACCACTAGCAACCAATCTTCCTGGACCGACCTTTAATATGGATCAAGTACAGGTGAGCGCCTTTGAGAGTTTCATTAGTCGCTACCAAACAAAAAAGATCCTTGTTCTGGAGTTAGGAATCGGTCCCCAGAATCAAATGATCAAGGCGCCAAGCATGCAGCTGGTCGCTGGAAACCAGCAGAGCCGCTATATTACAATCAACAAGGGGCAATTAAATATTCTCGCTGCCATTGCTGATCGCTCAATCGGCTTTTCGTCAACGATCCTAGCAGCATTTGATGCGTTGATTACCGGGAAAGGTGATGTTGCTACTCAGGGGCCTGCTAAATCAGCCCCGCAACTATCACCCGAAGAGAAGAAAAGGCAGCAGAAGGTACTGCAGAGCTTTTATCCTTCATATACCGTCAATAAAGGTTACCAGCCAGGAGAGCTGATTATGTATACGACAATTGACGGTAAGCACCCGTCACATATACACACGGTTCAATATGGGCGGGCACTTATGTACTCGTATGGTGACCCGGTTGACGTTCACTGCTTTACCCAAGACGGTCACTATCATTTGGTTAAGCTGGGTTTGAACAAGGAAAATAATGAGGTTCATGGTTTTTATGTTGAGCCAAATACGTTTATTGCAATGGAAGATGCCAAGGGAGCAACGGGCTTTTCCCAAATCAGGATTACGTTGCCGTCATCGGCGTCAAGTGAGCTGATGATTCCTAGGGTTGAGCAGCTAAAGAAGGTGTTCCCACAACAAAAGGAGCTAATTGAACGTTTGACGGTAAGTGATTAATTCTTGTGCTTATATAAATAGCTGACAATGAATTCGGAGGTTTTCACGCATTCTTTGACATTAGCTTTTAATAGCACTAAACTTTTCAATAGAATATTTGATTAGTTTAGTGAGGCGGTAGTGATGAACCAGCAAGCAGTTGAATATAAGCACCAACTATATAAAGAACTATCAAGAGTCGGGAAAGGATTAAGTAGTGATAAACGGTTGGAAATCCTAGATTTACTATCCCAGTCTCCCAAGGTAGTTGACCGAATTGCCCAAGAAACCGGGATGAGTGTGGCTAACACTTCACGGCACCTTCAAGTACTGAAGGATAGTCGCCTGGTAAGAACCGTTAAAGATGGTAACCATGTTATCTACCAGCTCAGCTCACCGCAAATTAACGAGCTTGTTGCCTTGTTAGTCTCGGTTGGGGAAAATGAATTATCAGAGGTGAAGATGCTTCATGCTAGAGCTAACCGTCAAGAAGGGGTCAGAACCATCACGCTCGGTGAAGCAATTGATGAAGCAAAGCAAGACCTTATCCTGGACGTGCGACCGACTGAAGAGTATCAGGCTGGCCACATTGATGCGGCAATCAATATCCCGCTAGATAGTTTATCGACGAGCTTGTCACGGTTACCAAAGGAAAAAACAATTATTGTATACTGTCGCGGGCGGTTGTGTCCTTATGCCAATTTAGCGACCCAGTTATTAAACCAGCACGGCTTTACGGCCCGGAGTCTAAATTATAGCTGTTACGACTGGAAGAAAACAACTGAACATAAATAAAGCGGTTGAGAGATTTGCTTTTCCCAGCCACTTTTTTATTTGACTATGATTATTACCTTGGCTTATAAAAAAGTAAGTGTTAATATTTAACTATTCAATCAATTTATTGAATAGTTTTTTGGAAAGTAGGTGATTAATCGATGAACGTTAATCATTTAGATACTGACGCACCGGGGATAACCCTGTTAGCCTTTGAAAATGACTGGTGCGCGCAATGTTATACCGAACGACCGGTTATTCAAAAGATTGAAGACGAGTATCGCGGACAGTTGACAGTTCAGTCGGTTAATGTCGCCACAGACGCAACGTTAGCTGACAAGTACCGGGTGCAGACCGCGCCTAGTATGGTCTTGATAAAGGATGGTGAAGTGGTGGAAAGGATTCCCCACTTTATCGACCATGACCAGCTAGAAAGCTTTATTCGTTATTACCTATAGAAATAAATATTTTCGTTGGGGGAATAAGTAATGGAAATTAAATATTGGTCAGATATTGCATGCCCGTTTTGCTACATTGGCTCTAACCGGATGAAGCGGGCAATGAAGGAAGTGGGAATTGCCGATGATACTAAATTGGAATTTAAGGCCTTCCAACTTGATCCAACAGCCCCACAGGAAACGACGGATAGTTACATTAACCACTTCACCCGGGGCAACGCTGCCCTTGAGCCCCAGGCCAAAAAGCAGATGGCACAAATTGAGGCAATGGCCCATGGGGATGGCCTGCCGATGCAGATTGAACAAGTCGTTCCCACTAACACACTTGATGCTCACCGGCTGATTAAGTTAGCTAATAGCAAGCACGATTCTGACCTGGCTGAACGGGTTATTAAGCGTTTCTACCAGGTGTACTTCAATGATGGGCAATCGATCGCCGACCACGATGTTCTAACCCGGGCGGCCGTAGCGGCTGGCTTGGATAAAGATGAGGTCGAACAGGTGTTATCATCGGATGATTATCGCCAAGACGTTATCAATGATGAGCAAGAAGCCCAACAGGCTGGGATTCATGCGGCCCCATTCTTTGTCATCAACAATAAGTATGGAATTAGTGGGGCCCAGCCCTATGCGGTTTTTGTAAAAGTCCTAAAACAGGTTCAAGCTGAGGAGGGATAAGCATTGGATAAGGATAAGAAAACAGCTTTTAAGACATTTGGTGACCAAGATACTATCGGCACTTGTGGGCCAGATGGTTGCAATATTGCTGGCCATAATAAACGAACTTTGCAAGATAAGAAAACGGAGGAAAAGAAAAATGGTTAAGAACTTAACTGATCAAAATTTTGAAAAAGAAACTGGTACTGGTGTAACGTTAACCGATTTTTGGGCAACCTGGTGCCCACCGTGCCGGATGCAGGGGCCGGTTGTCGAAGAAATTGCCAAGGAATATGATGGCCGGGTTAAGGTAAATAAAATGGATGTCGATGCTAACCAAGAAACACCGCTAAAGTTTGGTATCATGTCGATCCCGACTTTGATTGTTAAAAAGGACGGCCAAGTGGTTGAAAAGCTGGTTGGCCTTCACAGAAAAGACCAGTTAGAACAGGTCCTGAACCGGTATGCTAATTAAGGTGAGGTGGCAACAATGGAAAAAATTCCCGTAATGAGCAAGCAAGAATTAATGGATCACCTGGGCGATGGGCAGTACGTCCTTGAGTTCATGGCCGAATGGTGTCCTGATTGTAATTTTATAAAGCCTCATCTACCAGAGATTGAGGATGATTTTCCAGAATATAAGTTTCTCCAGGTAGACCGTGACCAAAATTTAGAGTTGTTCAAGGAACTTAATGTTATGGGTATTCCGAGCTTCATTTTTTTTAAGGACGACCAAGAGGCTGGTCGACTGGTGAACAAGGCACGGAAAACCAAGGAAGAAGTAGAGGAGTTCCTTCGTAAGCTCGATTAGTAATTAAAAAAGGGAGGGAAAGTGATGGGACAATTTGTTGGGATTGTAACTTTGGTAACCTTATTGTTTGCGTTGGTTGCTGATGCTCCTAAATAGGGTAATCATATAAATAAAGTGGGAGAGACAAGACTGGCTTGCTAAATCGCATTTTGATGTGCAACTAGCCTTTCGGAATCCCCGGTAAAGTGAAGTAAGTCTTTAAAAGTGTTTCTTACTGCTCATAAAGATTGATACTAGGCTACCTGACTCAGTAAGCGTAAGAAGGCAAACTAGTTACGTATAGTAGCGGGGAAACAGCATTTTAAACTGTAAAATCCTCGACCAATTTGGCCGGGGATTTTTTATTTTGGCTTCGCTTAAAGAGTTTAGCAACTTGGTAAGCCTTCGCCCCTTGTGGCGTCTCTTTTTATACCCCCAAAGCAGGTTAATACCTACAAATCGGTGTCAAGACACTTTTCTTTTAATATCGGTGACAATTAATCCACTGGACGACTTCTGAGTAGATATCCCATTTTCGTTGGGGCTCGTCGAAAATATTGTGCATCAAAGAAGAGTAGACATGAAGCTCTTTATCATTGGAAGCAACCATGGCGTAAGCTTCTAATGAATCATGATAATCAATCAAACCGTCTTTTTGTCCCTGTAAAAATAATAGTGGATCCTTAAAGTCAGCTAGGTGTTCCCGGAGGAAGTAAGCTCCCTTAATTTCATTTTGCAAAATTCCGACAGTCAAGTGATGAAGATTAGCAGGATCATTTTGAATTCTATGAACTACTCGTGGGTCACTGTTAAGTCCTGTACTTAACACGTTAGGTAACTGCTTCTTGGGGTCGCCTGTTAAACCCTTACTCCACGTATTTGGTGCTTTAACAATAGAAACTGGATCAGCCACCACGAATCCATCAACCGTTTGCGGGTACTTTATACCGTATAAGAGGACTGTTTCGCCACCCATGCTATGACCAATGACAAATAAGGGGAGATTTGGATAAGCCGTTTGGGTTCTTTTAACCATTACATGTAAATTCTCATAAAGGTCAGCTAAAGAATCCATATATCCCCGTGGCCCTTCTGACTTTCCATGGCCAGGCTGATCATAGCGAAAAGCGTTGCAATCATGCTTAACAAGAAAACTAGCGAAGGGGTCATAACTTTTCGCATATGACGATAACCCATGAACGATAATTACATTTGCCTGTGGAGCTTCAGCTAGGTTAGTGATTGTGTGCAAATGAATACCCGAAGTTGCTGATTCAACCATCCTTTCAGTTTGGTTGCCATAAAAACTCATTGATATACACTTCCTCTTGCGTTAACGAACCGTTGCTCCAAGGACATTCTTGAAGTGTCCCATTGCCCACTTTGCCCCCAGAGTGGAGAAAGTAGCGACTGCCTTTTGGGGGATGACAATTTGATAATTACGGTTATATGCACTAATTGCCGTGTGCAATACACAGATATCGGTACATACTCCACAAATCCAGACTTCGTTAATCCGCCGTTCCCGTAAATAATTATCCAGATTAGTGTTTTGAAAAGCAGAATAGCGGTTTTTATTAAATTTATAGACATGGGAATCATTCTGATTTTGTTGGAACCATTGGCCAACTTTCCCATACAATTCTTGTCCCTTAGTTCCAATAATGTTGTGAGGTGGGTATAAGCGATGCTCTGGGTTAAAATGATCATCTTTCAAGTGACCATCAGTCGGCAGAATCACGTAATCCTTATTTTTAAGAAACTGGTTAGCTAAACTGATGATTGGTTGCTCTAACGCCTGAGCTGGTTTACCGACGGTTAAAGATCCATTGTCAGCAACAAAGTCATTTGTGTAGTCAATAATTAATAATGCTTTTGTCATTTTAATTCTCCTCAGCAAATTGGGCTTTGGTAATCAATTGTTCTTGGAGATCAGCTAGCTTAGTGGTTAAGTAAACAGGGTACCGGTCAGGGTTGACTAGCCGTTTACTTGCTTCTGGTAATTGAGCGCGCAATTGCCGAGAAGTCTGTTGAATCTTAAAGACATCCGTTTCCACCTTTGCCGGCTGGCCCGCGGTTAAGTAGGTTTTTAATAGTGGTTTGGCAGTAAAGTTGGTTAAGATTTGACTGGCATTAGTGGCAGTAGGATCGGAGTTAACAACCTTGAGCGGTGTCGTGATGGATTCATCAGCCAGGGCGATGACATCGGCAATCGCCTTATTTGGCTGATCATTACTATAAATACGGTAAACCTGCTTATTACCCGGAATCGTAACCTTTTCCCGGCTATCACTAACCTTAATCGTTGGGATCCATTTGCCATTGACGCTTTCTTCCGCTAATTTGTAGACGCCGCTTAAGACCGGACTAGAAGAACTGGTAATCAAGCGTTCACCAATCCCAAAGTTATCAATTGGTGCTCCATCGTCCAACAGTGATTTTACAACGTGGGCGTCAAGAGCATTGGAAGCAGTGATTTTAGCCTGTGGGAAGCCCGCTTCATCGAGCATCTGCCGCGCTTTGATGGCAAGCTGGGAAATATCCCCGGAATCGATCCGAATGCCAACTGGTTCATGGCCATTGGCGCGGGCTTGCTTGAAGACGCGAATAGCGTTTGGAACCCCTGACTTAAGGACATCATATGTATCAACCAGTAGGGAAATCTTATTCGGGTAAACTTTTGCCCATGCTTGAAAGGCGCTTAGTTCGTCAGGAAAGCTTTCCACCCAGGCGTGCGCCATTGTTCCCGCTGCTGGAATGTGGAATTGACTAGCTGCTTGCAAGTTTGAAGTACTGGTGCAACCGCCAATCACGGCTGCCCGTGCACCATAAGTGGCCGCGTCTGGTCCTTGCGCACGACGGGCACCAAATTCCATAATTGGCCGTCCTTGAGCAGCATGGTTAATCTGCCATGACTTAGTGGCAATTAGTGATTGGTGGTTAATAATGTTGAGGACGAAAGTTTCTAAGAGTTGTGCCTCAATTAAGGGACCACTGATGGAGATAATTGGTTCTCGTGGAAACACTGGGGTGCCTTCGGGAAGAGCTTGGATAGTACAGCTGTTTTTAATTTTGCTAAGGTAGTCAAGAAAATCAGGGCTAAACTCTTTTAGTGATTTTAAGTATTCAATGTTTTCCTTAGAAAAATGCCAATTAGCAACTTGCTCAACTACTTGCTGGAGACCGGCCGCAATGACAAAGCTGCCATTATCAGGAACCCGCCGGTAGAAAACGTCGAACCGGGCCTGGCGGTCATGGGGCAGGGTGGCGTAATAGCCGTTTGCCATTGAGAATTCATAAAGGTCGGTTAACATTTGTAAATCCATATTATTCACACTTTCTTTTAAGTAAAAAGTACTTTAATTATCGTAAAAATAAAAGTATCTTTGACTTTTATTTACGTCTAGTATAGATACTCTTCTTGAAAATGCAAGTTTATAAAATTAACAATTTATCTTAAACAACTTTGGTGGCCGGCCTGAATGTTGTAATGAGGCGGTGCCGACTTCCTTAAACAGGTGATTATGGGTTTTCTTAAAATTGGAATTATCGATTTTATCGGGAGTGGTTCCTAAGAAGGCCGCAAAGACTTCCCGGGCCTGGCGCAGGGTGAAGAAATCACCGAGAATGTGGAGGATGCCCGGTTGGTAATCGAGCTTATTTTTAATCCGGTTGATTGCGGTGTTGATAATTTGAACATGGTCAAACGCAAGATCAGAAGGCGTTGTTAAGACGAATTGCTGCCGATCGTGACTGATCACATACTGGTGCTGATCAGCACTCAGGATAAACCATTGGGCGTCAGTTGCCCCGTAACCTGGATGCAGCTTGGGCGTCGAGGGCAGGTAAGTCATGTAGGCTAATGATAAGACCCGGTTACCAGCAACCCGGTTGGGATCAGTAAAAGTGGCCAATTGTTCAGTTGAACTTATCGGCACCTGGAGGCCGATTTTATCCTCAATCAAGCGAATGCACGCTGCATCAGCACTTTCATGACTACGTAACAAGGTTTCTGGCAAGGCCCACTTTCCCCTTAATGGTTCGTCGGCCCGTTTAATTAATAATAACTGTGGCCGGTGCAGTTCCGTATTAAAGCTCCAAATAACATTCGTGATGGTTACTAAGGGGCGGGCAACAATCTTATTATCCAATCTGGGCTCCTCCTTTCCAGATAATTAGCTACTTCTATTTTAGCATTTACCTTTTGTGCTGTAATGATGCGATACAGTAGAATTTATTAAAGAAGGTGATCTGATGGTTAATCAAGTTCTCAGTGCCCTTGACTAAGAAATTGATCATCCCCGGTGTATACAGCCGAGGAAGTGGACAAATATGTCCAGGGTTATGCCTTTGCTCGGGCCAAGGACCTCTTTCTTAAGAATAGCAATGGTTTTTATTTAGTCGTTATTGATAAAAATAAGCGCCTCGATATGAAGCAGTTACGGCAGATTGTCCATGGGAACCGGCTCAAGTTTGCTTCGGATGCTAATCTAACAAACTACCTGGGTATTTATTCTGGTGCCGTTTCACCAATGAACTTAATCAATAACCAGGATCGCCAAGTTACCGTGATTTTTGATCAAGACATTGTTGACCATCATGATCAGATTGGGTGTCACCCGAACACGAACCAATAAACAGTTATTTTACCTGTTTGGGGTTTATTGAAACTATTAAAGCAGTGGGGCAACCCGGTTGTTAAGGCTCAAGTGTAATGGAAGAGATAGTAGTGGCGGACGATTTCAAGGAAGAACAAAAAGCGTTTTATCGGCCGAGTAAGGACCAGCCCAAAGCGATGTTCCCCCAGTGACTTAATTAGCGGTTTGTGGTATTGGTAATCCAAATGCCGGGGATGGGATGATCCAGGTTACTAAAGTTGGTGATGAGACGTATATCGACCGGTTGATTGCTAAGGATAAACAAACTGACCGTAATGACTAGGGAAAAATCAACTAAAATTACTAGGTAAATGTTAACAAGTAGACTTACCTAGTTTCATCTTAAATGATGACTATAAAAACGAGCTTGCAGCTTTTCACCGCAGGCTCGTTTTCAAAATTTTCAATCATTTGCGTGCACGTCAAAGGCGCTGAGTAGGGCTTTTGCCACACCGGGGGCGTCCGGATCATGCATTCCCTTGCCCTTATCGAGGGCCCGGATGGCGTCCATCTCGTCGGAGGTCAGCTCAAAGTCGAAGATCTCCTGGTTTGACTTGATCCGGGCCTCATGAACGGACTTTGGAAAGACAATCACGCCTTCCTGGTGTTCGAAGCGGAGGATAACCTGACCGACGTCCTTACCGTACTTCTTGGCGAGATTATTCAACAGTGGTTCAGCAAACAGGTTCTGGTTACCTTCACCCAGTGGGGCCCAAGCTTCCAGTGTTGTGTGGGCTTGGGATAAGATTTGCCGCAGTTCCTTTTGCTGGAAGTAGGGGTTGAATTCGACCTGGTTGACGGCAGGGTTCACATTAAAGTTTGGTACCCACTTGTTCCAGAGCTTGGGGGTCATGTTAGAAACCCCAATGGAGCGAATCTTGCCTGTTTTCTGTGCTTCTTCCATTGCCCGCCAAGCCTCATCGACGGCGCCATATGGCTGGTGAAGAAGGTAGAGGTCAATGTAATCTAGACCAAGCTTTCGCAAGGAGGTATCGATGGCCTTTTTGGCATCTTCGTACTTGTAGTCCTGGAGCCACATTTTAGAGGTAACCCAGATTTGATCACGAGGAATGCCGCTGTCCTTGATGGCCTTGCCAACTTCCTGTTCATTAAAGTAGGCCACGGCAGTATCGATATGTCGGTAGCCGGCTGCTAAGGCCAGCTTAACGGCATTATAGGTTGAACCATTGGCCGGGATCTGGAACACCCCAAAGCCGAATGCTGGGATATCGTTGCCATCGTTTAACTTAAATGTTGGTATTGTCATGTTTAATTTACTCCTTTACTTTTCATCCTCTTGAACGGCCTTCAAACTAGAACCAAAGATCTGTTCAATTGTGACTGGGTCGCGGTGGTCAAAAAATTGACTTTCACCCTTGCCTAGGGCCGCCATTGCCTTCATCTCATCATCAGAAAGTTCAAAGTCAAAGACAGCGATGTTTTCGGCCATCCGATTCTGGTGGACGGACTTTGGAATAACGGTGATTCCCCGTTGGAGGAGCCAGCGTAGAATAACTTGACCATTGCTCTTACCATGTTTTTCCGCAATGGCGGCAATCGTTTCATTATTAAAGATATTGTGCTTGCCCTCGGCGAATGGGGCCCAGGCTTCGACCTGAATGTCTTCACCCTGGGCAAACTTAACTTCGCGGGTCTGTTGGTACCAGGGATTGACCTCAATTTGGTTAACGGCCGGTTTAACGGGCATTGTCAGCTCCAGGTTCTTTAGTTGGTCAGCGTAAAAGTTAGAAACCCCGATAGCGCGGATTTTACCTTCCTGTTGGGCCTCTTCAAGTGCCCGCCAAGCGCCCATAGTATCACCGTAGGGTTGGTGAAGGAGGTAGAGGTCTATGTAGTTAAGCCCCAACTTTTGCAAGGAAGCGTCGATCCCCGCCTTAGCCCGTTTGTAATTGAAGTCGGCAACCCACAGTTTCGAGGTGACGAAGATGTCTTCTCGTTTAACATTACTGTTCTTGATAGCCTTGCCGACCGCTTCTTCGTTTTGGTAGGCTGCGGCAGTGTCAATTAGCCGGTAGCCAGTGTTGAGGGCATCGGTAACGGCTTGTTCCGCCTCATCCAGGTCCGGAACCTGGAAGACCCCAAAGCCGAGCGTAGGCATCTTAACCCCGTTGTTTAGTTTAACCGTTGGTACGTTAATATCCGCCATGTTATCTCCTCCTGAATTAATTGTTGACCATATCTTAGCTGCATTTTTCCGGAAAGAAAATTACTAAATTTCGATGGTAGCATACGTTTAATGTATACTAAAGGCGGAGGTGGTGACATGATTGAAAATTACTTATTAGCTGAATTAGTTGCCTTTAGTGAGAATAAGACGCTTGCCAAGACAGCAGCCCAACTAAGAGTGACGCAGCCGACTGTAACTCGGGGGATGCAAAAATTGGAAAGTGAGCTCAATGTCAAGCTCTTTGACCGCCAGCCCAACAAAATTACCTTGACCAAGACTGGCAAACTAGCGGCGCGCAAGGCAAAGGAGCTCTTGACTGCTAACCGGGAGTTCGTTACCCAGATACAGAACTTTGCGCTAACCCAACGGACAATCATGGTGAGATCCACCGCTCTGGGCCCGTTGGTGGTTACTAATCAACTGACCAAGTATTTTGACCTAAAGATTGACCATAACTTTGTCCAGCCCCAAGACGTTTTAAAAGGCTTGGAAAGCAACCAGTACACCTTTTGCTTCACAAGCCACGAAATTCAGACTGATCAGGTCGAGTCCCTCTACGTCGGGACGGAACATCTCTATGTTAACCTAGACCGGTTCATGTTTCTCGCCAGTAAGCAGGCGGTCTCGTTTAAAGAACTTCAGGGGTTGAGCTTTATCGTCCTGAATGATATCGGCCCTTGGAAGCAAATCATCCAGAACCATATTCCCAACGCTAAGTTCCTTTATCAAGCTGAGCAGGACGCCCTTACTGAGATTACTCGCTACTCTAATTTCCCGTATTTTAGTACCAACGTGACCGTACACGAACCACAGCATAAAAACGACCGGGTTCCCATCCCGATCACTGACGCGGCGGCGACGATGTCCTTCTACGTTTCATAAAAAACACAGCGAAAACGTCTGCAGCCGGTTTTTAAGCAGCTAATTGCGCTGTGGCCCGCCGAAAAGAAATGTTCGTAAAGCAATAATTTACTAACAAGTGCTAAAATAAAAGTAAAGATTAAGAACGGAAAAGAGATGCACAATGGCGACGATAAAAGAAATTGCGGAAAAGTCTGGTTTTTCTCCAGCAACGGTCTCGCGCTTACTGAATAATGACCCCAACCTATCAATCACCGCTAGCACACGGAGTAAAATCTTAAAAGTGGCTAACGACCTTGGCTACTGGGCAGACCACCAAAAGCAGGATTCGATTCGACCGGTAATTGCCCTCCTTTACCGGGTCAGCGGTAAAGAGCAGCTTCAGGATGAATACTTTGCTTCCTTAAAGGATGCCATCCTGAAGCTGATCAAACAAAATGGTTTCCAAGTGCAAGTATTTGAAAGGATTGAGGACCTGGTAGCAAAAGCTGCTTCATTTCAAGGCTTTATCGGGGTTGGGTCCAACCGTCTGACTAAGGAAAAGCTGGTGTTACTTCACAATGCGTTATCAAACGGGGTATTTGTTGATATCAACCCCGCTCCCGACATGTTTGATTCCGTGCGCCCCAATCTCTCATTAACGATTCGGGATGCCCTTTGCCGCTTGACCGCTGCTGGTTACCAGCGAATTGGCTTCATCGGGGGAACGGGCCTAAATATGGACCATGTTCAGCAACCAGATATTCGTGAAATGGCCTTTCGCGAGTTTACGTCAATTGATAATAATATCAAGGAGGCCCCGATGTTTGTCGATGGGCCCTTCAACATTGAAAATGGCTATGCACTGGGGAAAAGGGTACTGGACGAATGTGGGGACCGCTTGCCGGCGGCGTTTATTGTGGCCTCAGATACCCTGAGTGTTGGCGTCCTGCAGGCATTTAATGAAAATGGTGTTATCGTTCCCCGTGATACGGCCGTGATCAGCATTAACAATAGCGAGGTGGCCCGCTATGTTTCTCCGCCGTTGACTTCATACAACATCAACCAGGAGACCCTGAGTCGGATGGCAATTAAGTTGCTCCAGGACCTGATTATCCACCCGGACCGGCCCCATATTCATTTAACGGTAAACACTAGCCTGGTGGAGCGGAAAAGTTTCACAACGAAAAAATGACGGCTTATTCTTAGCCGTTTTTTTATGCCCCTTTGGTAATAATTTTATAATATTAATAAATCCTTTACTAAATTTAAGCAAAGGATTATACTATGCCTTGTAAACGGTTACAGAATTTTTGATTTAATTACAGGGGGTCTGTTTATTATGGCACAGGGTCATAAGATAACGGCCAAGCAGTGGATCTCACGCGCATCTTTCTGCTTTGGTAACGTTGGTCACTCGGCTTTTTACGGGGTAATGAGTACCTACTTCATTATCTTCGTTACCGGTGGCATGTTTAACGGCTTGGAGAAGTCGGTGGCAAATAAGTTAATTGGTTTGATCACCGGGTTAATTGTTGCAGTGCGGATCATTGAATTAGTAGTTGACCCACTTTTGGGTAACATCGTTGACAATACCAAGACGAGGTGGGGAAAATTTAAACCCTGGATTCTAGCGGGTAACATTATCAGTGTCATCCTGTTGCTGATCCTCTTTACCGGGATTTTTGGCCTGGCAAAGTTTAACTGGGTTCTCTTTGCAATTCTTTTTGTTATTATCTTTATTTCCTTTGATATCTTCTATTCTTTCTCTGACGTTTCCTACTGGGGCATGGTTCCAGCATTGAGTGAAGACTCCGCAGAGCGGGGAATTTACACTTCGCTGGGTGCCTTTGCCGGAACGATTGGTTGGAATGGGCTAACCATCATCGTTGTGCCAGTTGTTACCTACTTTACCTACTTGGCAACGGGGCAGCATAAGGAAGGACCCATCGGTTGGTTTGCCTTTGCTGCCATCGTATCATTAGTTGCCCTGCTCAGTGCCCTGGCAGTCTGCTTCGGGACTAAGGAAAAGCACAACATCATTCGGAACTCTGCTCAAGACAAGACGACCATTCGGGAGGTCTTCTCCGCCATTTTCCACAACGACCAAATCTTGTGGCCAGGTTTGGCATACCTGCTCTACTCATGTGCATACGTTATTACTAACGGGGTTCTTTTCTACCTCTACAAGTTCGTCATTGGCAAGCCAGGCGAATTCTGGATCGTTGGTGTTATTGCTACCATCATTGGTTTCTGCACCAGTCCACTGTTCCCAATTTTGAACAAGTTCATCCCGCGGAAGTGGTTGTTCACGGCCGGTCAAGTTTCAATGATCCTGGCTTATGTCATCTTCATCTTCTTCCGTTCGAACGTCTTCATGATGGACCTTGGACTAGTCTTCTTTAATATTAACTTTGCCCAACTGGTAACTGTTCTGACCTTGACTGATGCTATCGAGTACGGTCAATTAAAGAACGGCCAGCGGAACGAAGCCGTTGTGCTTGCCGTGCGGCCAATGATTGATAAGTTGACCGGTGCTATTTCCAACGGGCTGGTTGGTTACATTGCCATCGCCGCCGGGATGACCGGAACGGCCACGGCTGCCGATATGACTGCCCACGATATTCACACCTTCGATAGTTTCGCCTTCTATATTCCGCTGGCATTCGCCATCCTCGCTATCCTGGTCTTCTTGACCAAGGTTACCCTGAGTGAGAAGAAACACGCGTTAGTCGTTGAAGAATTAAAGGACAAGCTCGCTGAAGGCAACGTTACTGGCCAAGCTCCACGTGAGGCTGCTGATGAAACCAAGGAAACCACGGTTTACGCCCCGGTTGATGGGCAACTTGTTCCAATGAAGGACGTCATCGACCAGGACGGTAAGGCATTCCCTGGCAAAGGATTTGCCATCAAGCCAAGCAGTAACCACGTCTATGCGCCATTTGATGGGAAAATTATCTTCACCTTTGGGACTAAGCACGCCTTTGGAATCGTATCTGACGATGGACTAGAATTACTTGTCCATATTGGTGTCGGGACCGTCAACATGCGTGGTGAAGGATTCGTTACCCACTATAATGATGGGCAAAGGGTCAAGAAGGGTGACTTGTTGTTCGACTTTGACCGGCAACTAATCACCGAGGCTGGTTACCAAGATACGGTAGTTAACTTCTTTACCCAGCCACAAAGGGTTATTGAATTCACGAAAATTGACTACGGCAATGACGTTAAGCATGGTGACCAAGTAGCCACGGTTAAGTTCAAGTAGAAAGGTACTTATTTATGAAGAAAAAAGAACTACCACGTTTCCTCTACGGTGGTGACTACAACCCAGAACAATGGCCAGCAGAAACCTGGTCAAAGGATATCCAGGTCTTTAAGCAGGCCGATATCAACTCAGCAACGGTTAACGTCTTTTCCTGGGCCCTCTTGGAACCTCAAGAAGGACAGTACGACTTTACAATGCTTGATAAGATTGTCGATAACTTATCCAGGGCCAACTTTAATATTGTAATGGCCACGTCGACGGCGGCCATGCCGGCATGGATGTTTAAGAAGTATCCAGAAGTCGCCCGGGTCGATTACCAAGGACGACGGCATGTCTTTGGGCAACGCCACAACTTCTGTCCAAGCAGCAAAGACTACCAGCGCCTCGCTAGCGACCTGGTTGCGCACCTAGCTGAACGTTACCATGACAACCCCCACATCGTTGCCTGGCACGTCAACAATGAGTATGGCGGTAATTGCTACTGTGACAACTGTGCAGCGGCCTTCCGTAAATGGCTAAAGGACCGCTACCAGACCCCTGATAAGCTCAACAAGGCCTGGAACATGAACGTGTGGAGCCACACCATCTATGACTGGGATGAAATTGTTGTCCCCAATGAACTTGGTGATGCCTGGGGCCCAGAAGGCATAGAGACAATTGTGGCTGGGCTTTCAATCGACTACCTTCGCTTCCAATCGGACGCCATGCTTAACCTGTTTAAGCTAGAAAAGCGGGTCATCGAGAAGTACTCACCAGATGCTCCAGTCACGACTAACTTCCATAGTCTGCCGAACAAGATGGTTGACTACCAGAAATGGGCAAAGGGCCAAGACATTATTTCCTACGACAGTTATCCCGCCTATGACATGCCAACTTACCACCCGGCATTTCTTTATGACCTGATGCGGACGCTAAAGCACCAGCCGTTTATGCTGATGGAATCAACGCCGGCCCAGGTTAACTGGCAACCATATAGTCCCTTAAAGCGGCCGGGCCAGGTCCGGGCAACGGAACTGCAGGCTGTGGCCCACGGTGCGGATACGGTCCAGTACTTCCAGTTGAAGCAGGCAATCGGCGGTTCGGAAAAGTTCCACAGTGCCGTGATTGCCCATTCCGGTCGAACTGACACCCGGGCATTTAAGGAAGTTGCCCGGCTGGGTCATGACCTGAATAAGGTGGGCCCAGTCATCAAGGGTGCTAAGACGACGGCCAAAGTCGGCATTGTCTTTGACTGGAGTAACTTCTGGGCGCTTGAATACGTCGACGGGATTACTCAGGACCTCCGTTATGTGCCAATTATCTTGGATTATTACCGGCAATTCTATGAGCAAAACATCCCGACGGACGTAATCAGTGTTGATGACGACTTCAGCCAATATGACCTGATTGTTGCCCCCGTTTTGTACATGGTCAAACCAGGACTAGGCGAAAAGATTGACCGTTACGTTAAGGCTGGTGGCAACTTCGTAACTAGCTTCATGTCAGGGATAGTTGGGCCCTCTGATAATGTATACACCGGTGGTTATCCTGGACCGCTGAAGGATGTTACCGGAATATGGGTTGAAGAAAGCGATGCCGTTGTTCCAGGGCACCGCACTAATATCAGTATTGGTGACCAAGAGTATGCTGCTCACCTAATGTGTGATTTGATTCACCTGGAGGGTGCCCAGGCAATTGCTACCTACGCCAACGAGTTTTATGCTGGAGTCCCTGCCGTTACAGAAAATAAGTATGGTAAGGGGAATGCCTGGTACGTTGGCAGCCGTCTGGAACACGACGGCCTTAAGAAGGTCATTGACCGGGTAATCAAGTTCAGTGGGGTTAAGCCATTGGTCGATCAGGCCACTCCACTGGAAGTCACAAAGCGGGTAACCACGGATGGTCAGGAGCTCTACTTTGTTTTGAACATGAGTAATGGCTCCCAGGAGTTACCGATGAAGTTCCGGGGCTACCATGACCTTTTGACTGGACGAGTCGCCCAACCAACCTTAAAGGGCTGGGATGTGGAAATCCTTCAGTCATAATCCCCTATAGAATTAAATAATAGCGAAGAGGCTGGGAGAAAACTTTGTTTTCTCGGCAGCCTCTTTTCTATCTCCGAATGTTACACAGTAATCGCGGAAAAACCAATAGGCTTGCTCCGCTTCGAAGCGCGCTCCTAGTACGGACAATCGCCGGCCCGTTCCGTGCCAACGATCGCCCTATACTAGCCATACGGAGCGCTCTGATGCTTTTTTCCCAGCTTCTTTTTCGCTATTCACTTTTATTAAAAATGCGGGGTAGCTTGCGCCTAATCAAGATGGCCGCGACAATTACCAGCAAAATTACGCAAACTAACCTGGTTATCCAGAGTGGCTGGCTAAGTCCCTGGTCGGGGACGTGGGCGTAGTAGGCATGGAGAATCTGCCGACCGTGAAGATTAAATAGGAAGTTGGTAATAATTAGGAGACTAATCAGGGTCACCTGGGAAGCAACCGTGCCTAAGATATTGAAGTTCTGCCGCACAAAGCGGGTATTAAGCGGTGGGATTGTAGCATCTTGCTTGTAAAAGGGCCAGATGAAGGCGTTGATTGTGCTGCAGAACAGACAAGCAATGAATAAACCGGCTAGGTAGTACCAGTCGGTAGGCAGCAGTGACAGGATCAGGCCCAGTGTGGCCCCTGGAAAGGCAAACCACCAGTAGGACGTCTTTTTTAACTGCGGACTCAAGAGAAGGCCACCGATTGTTGCCAGGATAAATAGTCCGTAGGCGGTAAACAGCAGGGGCATCTTATCTAGGGTATCAAAGTAAAACAAACTGTAGATTAACAGAAAGTTAGTCGTGGCGCCAGTCCAAAAGGTCCAGAGGCGAGATGACTTGACCAGGTGTTGGAGCCGGCTAAAGCCGACCAGCATTACTAGCCACATCCCCAGGGTAAGGAAAAGCAAAAGTGCACTCCCCGTTTGCTTTAAGCCGCGGGCGCCCAGTCCCATGCTAAATACCAGTAAGGTGGCGATTAACGGCCGCCAACTAAGGGGTCCGGTAAAGGTTGGGGTACTTGGCCAGGGGTTCGGCAGTTTGCTAGTGAGGGCCCCACCAAGCAGGACCATCAGGATTATTTCACCCAGGAAGGCCAGCAGGGAGATTTTCGTGAGGGCCACCCCTAGGACGAGAGCAAACAACAGGTAGAGGATGCCGTAAAGGGCGGCTTTGGGGTAATGCCACTCTCCCTGGGCACGGTACTCATCCTTTAGCTGTTGGTAAGCAGGTTTGAGGCAGCCAATTCCAATCCCAATGAGGGTAGCGGCTTCAGAAATTATTGGTTGGTAGAGGGCCAGACCGGTGCCGAGGAGGGTTAAACCGATACTGGCGGCCAAAATCTTATACGGGTTCTGGACCTTACCAAACGAACGAATTGCAAAGGGGACGGTTTTGGCCATGACATAAAAGAAGATAACGGGCAGGGCCGCCGCGGTCGTTCGCCCACTTTGAATGAAGTAAAACATGAAGAAAATGTTAGGGAGGACGATACTGCCGAGGGTTAAGGCCTCCATATTGACGACGAGAAAGTTCAAGCTGATCCTCCTTTGGAATAGGATTAGGTACCAGGCTAATATACCATAGATTCAACCACCACGAGTGTTTTTATCAAGCAGGACTGGTATACTAGGGCTAATAATAAGTAAGGAGAGACCGCATATGAAAGCCCTTGTTGTTGCTAGTCAAAGTGATCAAACAATTAGTAGCTTACAAATTACCGATGTTGAAAAGCCAACCCCTGCGGCCAATGAAGTTCTGGTCAAGGTTCACGCGGTCGGGCTTAACCCGGTCGACTACAAGGTTGTTGAGGGTGGTGTACCCTCCTGGAGTTTTCCCCACACCCTTGGCTTAGACGTTGCCGGAGAAATCGTCGCGGTTGGGGCTGCCGTCACTAACTGGCAGGTTGGCGACCGGGTCTCTGGTCATGGTGACCTAACGAAGAACGGTTGCTTTGCCGAATTCGTTGCCGTACCGACCTACCAGCTGGCCCGGATTCCAGATAAGGTCGATTATGAAACGGCTGCTAGTCTCCTTTGTGGTGCTTTGACCGCGTATACGGCGGTAGAACGCAAGCCAAACCTGACAAATATACAGACAGTGCTGGTTCATGCTGGTGCTGGCGGTGTCGGCAGTATCGCCATTCAATTAGCCAAGTTGCACGGCTTCAGGGTCTTCACGACGGTTTCCACTGGAAAGATCAAGTATGTCCAGCAGCTCCACCCTGCTGCAATCATTGATTATCGCAAAGAAGATGTTGATGAGCGCCTTAACCAGCTGACCGCGGGCCGTGGGGTTGATCTAATCATCGATGCGGTGGGAAAGAGTGAGGCCGAAAAGGACCTCCGTCGCCTTGCCTACAATGGGACTCTCGTAACGATTGTGGACGTTCCAGATATTACTAGTGTCCCGCTGTTTGACCGGGGGTTAAGCGTAGACGTTGTTAACCTCGGTGGGGCCCACCTTAGCCACAACCCTAACCAACAGGCGGACCTAGGGAGGATGAATGCAGAAATGCTGAAACTAGTTGCTAGTGGGAAAGTTAAACCGCTAATTGAGAAGGTATTGCCGTTTAACCAAATTAAGGAAGGCCTGCAGATAATCAAGGACCACCGGGTGGTCGGCAAGATTGTGGTTAAAGTTAATTAACGCCTTGCTCTAGTTTTCCCATTCGTTAACCAGCATTACTATAAAGGACTGTTAATGGTGCGCAATTCCCAGCGTCGTTAACAGTCCTTTCTAATTTATTAACTTTTTAAGAAGAAACACTAAAAATACCAATAAGTCGATGTCATCGTTCTATTTTCCTGCAACTGGTCATGATAAAATGGTTGCACTAAAGACGCTACGTTAACCACTTAATCCCCTTTAAAGGAGGTTATTTATTATGGCACTGAGCACTTTTGGCGAGCAGGTTCTGGCAAAAAAGATGGAACATTTACTTTTTAACTTTCCGATTGGAATAGAGGTTGAACGCCAGCAAGTGAATGCGGATGGCGGCCTTAGCCAGTTCCCGTATCCGCATAATATTGGTGATCCCCGAACTAATAAATGGATCACCACAGACTTCATGGAAACGATGACGGAGATTGCGACGCCGGTAGCCCAATCACCGGAACAAGCCCTGCGTTTTCTTGAGCAGATCAGTAATATCTTACGCAAGGGACTCGCGGAAGGCGAATATTTATGGCCGTTGTCAATGCCGCCTAAACTACCGGTTGACCACAGTAATATTAATATTGCCCGGACAACGCTGGAGAAGAAAAAGTATTCTGATGAGTGGCTAAAGCGCCACCGCCTCCAGGAAGCAACGCCATGTGGAGTCCACGTTAACATTAGTATTAATCCTTTGCTTTTGAACAAATTGACGTCGGGTGTCGAAGAAAGAAACCAACTGTACATCAAAGTTGCCCAGGGTTTCTTGAAGTACCGGTTTTTATTAACGTATTTGTACGGTGCTAGTCCACTGGCCGAGGGCAACTACTTTTTGCCCAACCAAAAACCACATCACCTGGTGCGCAGTATTCGGCAGAGCAAGCATGGCTTTGGAACCAAATATGATGGTGACTTCACTGATACCGACCGTTACGCCCGGCGGATAAAACATGGTCTTACCACTGGGGAGTTACTGGCAGAACACGATTTTCATTCCCCGGTTCGTCTAAAAGGCCCAGCCAGTGTGGCCCAATTACCGACGGAAGGCACTCAGTATATCGAGTTGCGGATGCTAGATCTAAACCCGTGGTCCAGTACGGGAATTGATAATGATGCTGTTGACCTCCTTTACTTAATGATGGCTTATTTTCTGATGATGGAAGAAGGGGTGTTTTCGTTAGCAAAGAGCAATGATCGAAATGAACGGGTAGCGTTAGAGCAACCATTTGACCACTGCCAGTTTGAAGAAGAGATAAGTACATTCTTAAATCAATTGGGTGACTTTGCGATAGTAATCCAGACCGGGCAAGGGGCTCACGATTTATTGGACCGTCTAAGGACCATGGTTGACGATCCCCGACAGACCGTTGCGGGCCAGTTGGCTGCGCACGTAAATAATGATTCACTGTTAAAATTTGCCCTTCATCAGGCGATCAAGTTTCAGTCCCAGAGCCAAAAGGCAGTGAACGTCTGCCAGGAGTTTAAGGGCGGGAAAATGTTCTCGGCGCAAGCTCTGCGGGAAATACTGGGTACCTAAAACGCGTAGACAGGCTTATTTCCCCTAACATTTGAAAAAAGATAGCGAGGCTGGGAGCAAGTTTTTCAACCGCCTCTTTTAGTTCTCCGAATATTACAAGTAATCGTGGAAAAACCAAAGAGGCTAGCTCCGCGTCGAAGCATGTTCCTAGTGTCTAGCGCTGCGAAGCAAGTCCATTGATTATTCGTACCAACAATTGTCCTATACTAGCCAAAGGCGCACTCTAATGCTTCCCAGCTTCTTAATTCATCCTAGTCTGATTAATTACTTTTCCACCTCCTCTTGTGAACTATCATCGGTTTTATACTGGATGAAAAATTGACTAGCTAACCCGAATAGGAGACCAATGATGCCAAAACTAAGCCAGCCAAATCCGTCGTCAAAAAATGGGAAGTAGTGTTGGGCAAAGGCTAAAAGGCCTTGGGTGAGGGACCAGTTATGGATTGGTGCAGGAAAGGCGTTAAGCATATCAAAGAAGGCGGGGATTAGTGTAAAGCCAGTGGTGAACCGATAAACCAGTGGATCGTTATTAAAGAATGGTGATGTTATTCCCAGAATAATTAAGGTAATAGCTAGAGGATAGAGGAACATTAAAACGGGTGTTGACCAAGCGATAATTTGGTTAAGCCCCAAGTTGGCGATGGTGAAGGAAAGCAAACAGTTAAAACGGAGGAAGGACTTGTAAGAAATCCGCGGGAAGCGCCGATGGAAGTCCTGAGCAAAGGCAATTACTAACCCCATGGCGCTGGTCATACAGGTAATCGTTGCTAAAGTAGCAAGCAAGGCGTCCCCGCTAGCTCCTAGGTAATAGTGAGCAATCTGGGCTAAAGTGGTTCCCCGTTAGCGGCCATTGAGAAGTGGTGCAAGCTAGTAGCACCCAACCAGGTCAAGCTGAGGTAGATTAGGCCAATCCCTGCTAGGCCAAGCAGGCCACTCTTAGCAGTGGCAATTGAAATAGTACGCTGCTGTTTGATTCCAAAGGATTTTATCGCAGTAATAACGGTAATCCCGAAGGCCAATGAAGCGAGGCCATCCATGGTGTTATAGCCCTGCAAGAAGCCATTTGTAAAGGCGGCGTGCATGTAAGGTGTTGTAATGGCGGTGCCCGCCGTATTCCCCAGTGGCTTCAGAAAAGCAAGGAGAAAAATGGCAAACAATAGGAGAAGAAACAGGGGATTAAGCAACTTACCAATTAGTGTCGTGATTCGGCCCTGCCGGGTTGAGAAGTAGTAAGTCAGCCCAAAGAATGCGGCCGAATAAATTAGCAGCCCCACAGCATTACTACCTGCTGACAGGTGCGGGGCAATTCCAATAGTGTAAGGAACCGTTGCTGTTCGGGGAGTTGCAAATAGTGGCCCCAATGTTGCAAGGATAAGAATTAAGAAAATTAATGCATAGCGCCGACCAATTGGCTGTGCCAAGTCATAAATTCCGTTAGCGCGGGTGATGCTAATTGCTAGCAAGGCCATGAGTGGAATCAGGACTCCCGAAATCAGAAAGCCACTACTCGCACTTAACCAATGCGCTCCGGCTATTTGGCCTAGGTGAACTGGGAAAATTAGATTTCCGGCGCCAAAAAGCATTCCAAAAATTAGTGAAGCAGCAATAATGGTACGTTTAAAACTTAACTTACTATCATTCCTTTACGATAATTTAACCCAAAACCAGTAAAAAAAGAAGCTGGGAAAAAAGCATCAGAGCGCTCCGTATGGCTAGTATAGGGCGATTGTTGGCACGGAACGGGCCGGCGATTGTCCGTAACTAGACACTAGGAGCGCGCTTTTTTTCCGCGATTACTGTGTAACATTCGGAGATAGAAAAGAGGGCTGTGACATAAGTCCCAAATAATTAATGGAGTTAGATGAAATTTTCGGATTTC
>NZ_AZGM01000127.1 GCF_001435935.1 Limosilactobacillus panis DSM 6035 | reverse complement strand
TGAGAAAAGCCGAAGCTGACGCAGCTCCGGCTAGTTTTCGTGCTTTCAAGTTTCAGCTAGGTAATCAAATTTTTGACAAGCTACTTTTACGATGTCATTTTCATGGTGTTCGCCAGCGTTTTGCCAAAATATGGGTACCAATAATTAAACCTGATTTATTCATAAAAATACACAAAATACCCATCAAACACATGTTTCACACG
>NZ_AZGM01000126.1 GCF_001435935.1 Limosilactobacillus panis DSM 6035 | reverse complement strand
ACGTGTGAAACATGTGTTTGATGGGTATTTTGTGTATTTTTATGAATAAATCAGGTAAGTAAATCAAGTTTAAATGATTTTCATTTTTCATTTTGGTACCACCATTAATCATTCATGTGCTTCTTTAGCATTCTAAAATCACCCAAGGCTTTCCAACCAATCTTAGTAATTTTAGGAATATTAATAGAGTTTGTGCCTTCCTGACGCGCTACAAAGCTAATTGGTAAAAACTTAATTTTTTCATGATAGTACGCAAAATACGTAGTTAGCATAACATTAGGTAGGTTAAAGTCCGATGGCATCTTGGAAATGTACTTTTTCAATAACTCCACTGAAACTTAAAAGCTAATAATCACGCCAAAGGCGTGTGGTTATTGGCTTTTTTGGCAAAAAAATA